>NZ_JBIMLI010000293.1:0-2091 GCF_051859755.1 Limnospira sp. | reverse complement strand
AGATGCGAATGGCGCACGTAATATAATGTTACGTGCTTTGAGGGATTCCTCCTTTACTGTCAGCAATGATGGTATTGCTATAGTTACAGTCCGAGCATGGTCAATCAATGTTCAGGAATGTTCAGCTTAAATGAATCAGGATGCTAGGAAAAGCAGCATATTTATATATTTTGAATCTCAAGGAGGCGATCGAACCCATCACTAAGAGTAGGAGGCGCGTCAGTAAGTTGGCGATACATTTGGAGAATCACCCCTTCAGGAACTTGACGCGATCGCCTTTCATTGCGTGCTAGACAGACCTCCAGGGGAGTATTAACCCATAATCCGACCACGGACTGAAAACCAAAACCACGGACCTGAGCAATTAAATCTCGGCGGCGACGGCGTTGAACATTAGTTGCATCATAAATAACATCAACCATATCAGCAACGGCCTGTTGAAGTTCCCCGCGAACCTGAGCCCAGATTGACAACCAAGGTCCTTGAATACTCTCATCACCAAATAAGCGTTGGCGAATTCTATCAGTGGAGACCCAGCGCTGAAAGTGCGACCCTTGAGATAACCTTTCAGCAATAAAGGACTTCCCACTAGCAGGAAGCCCTATAATCAAGACAATTTTAGACATGGACTAGGGCAGATTGTTTATATGATAGGAAGGTTAAAATAGCCTCCTTTCCCTTAGTCAACCATAGAACTACCCAAAAGGTAAACCTAAATAATTGTCCCATCTGGAATCACGGCATTTTTCAAAATTACGGTTATTCCACCGCGAATGTAGAAGCCATCCTCTTCCCGTTCTGCTTCCTGAACATGGTCCTTGTTGATAATCTGGACATGGCGACCAATGCGAGCATTTTTATCGACAATAGCCCGGCGGATAGTAGTGTTGTTACCGATACCGATAGGAACGCTACCTTTTTCTAAACCATATTGACGTTCAGCAAAAGGTTGATAGAAATCTGACCCCATTAACATGGTGTCTTCAACGAGACTACCGGACTCGACACGAGAGCGCAACCCCAGCACAGAATGATCAATGCGACATTCCTTGAGAATGCAACCCTCAGCAATAATAGATTCAGTGATCTGACAGTCCAGCATCTTGGATGGTGGTAAGTAGCGGGAACGGGTATAAATAGGAGCGTTCTCGTCGTAGAAACTAAAAGCAGGTTGTGGCTGTTGAGTCAAAGCCAAGTTAGCTTCAAAAAAGGCCTCAATAGTTCCGATATCTTCCCAGTAATCGTTAAACAGATAGGCTTGAACATTATGATCCTTAGCGGCACCAGGAATCACTTCCTTACCAAAATCGGTTTGATCTGGGGCATCCTTGAGTAGTTTAAATAAAACATCCTTTTTAAAAACGTAGATGCCCATAGAAGCGATGTAAGGCGACTCGGCAGCCTCTTCGGGGGATAACCCCAAACTGCTGGTATCCACTGCCATTTGTTTTAGGGCTTCTCCCTTGGGTTTTTCGCTGAAATCGATAATCCGACCAGTGCTTTCGTCAATCTTCATCAAACCGAAAGCAGAAGCCCGTTTTTCGTCTACGGGTAAAACTGATAGGGTGATGTCTGCCCCTGTGTCGATATGACGTTGGACAAAATCCCGATAGTCCATGCGGTACAGGTGGTCACCGGACAGAATTAGGAAATGTTCAACATCCCATTCTTCCATGAGCCATAGATATTGGCGCACTGCATCAGCAGTTCCCTGAAACCATTGGGGGTTAGTCACACTGGTTTGTTGTGCGGCGAGGACTTCCGCAAAGCCATCTGTAAAGCCAGAAAAGTTGTAGGTTCGGGCAATATGACGGTTAAGGGATGCTGAGTTAAACTGGGTCAGGATATAGATTTTCAGAATTTCTGAGTTTATACAGTTACTGATCGGAATATCGATCAAACGGTACTTACCGGCTAAAGGAACAGCGGGTTTGGCTCGCATTTTGGTTAGGGGGTACAAACGGGTGCCCGCACCGCCACCTAGAATTACTGCTAATACTTGTTTCACTTCAATTACCTGATACATTTACGCGACATTTTTCCGGTTGTTCCCGGACAATGCGACGATAGCACTATTACCCGTTAAGGTAA
>NZ_JBIMLI010000292.1:0-2093 GCF_051859755.1 Limnospira sp. | reverse complement strand
AATTCGTTGACTTTGGGAACGCCGGAAACAAGAGACACTCCGTAATCCCTAAAACTCTAGCCATCACTGGTAGAAAATCTTTCATCGTCAGTCCAAATGGCCAGAGCGAAGTCAAAATCAAATAGGGTAGGGCATACCCGGATTTACGCTTGGGGAGTATTCTTGAAGAGTGCTTACTGTAAAAGGTGTAGTCAGATACGACATGAAACTGTAAGACCAAAACTAACGAGGGTTAGTGGAGGCAGGATTCAGCCCAAGAATCCCCATGCCTTTAGGCTGGGGACAAGGGTTCAGATTACCGGACTACGGGAACGCCATGAGATACCCGGCTACCAAATGTTGTCCCCCGCTCTGATTTTCAATGACCAGGCTTGTCATCTTTCCGTTCCGTTTCATTGTGTACAGCGCGAAACGGAACCCGGATCAAAATGTTGTGGCGGTTGATTTGGGTATCAATACCACAGCAACAGTCACAGTCGTAACCTTTGACGGCACTGTAATCCATCGTGAATTAATTCACCCTGGACCAGACATAGATCGTCGATATCAGCGACTCGAGTCTGTGGCAATGCGGGCCCTAATGACGATGGGAAAAGGAGGGAAACTTCACAAAGGCTTCTGCGCCCAGACGTGCTTGCTAGTAACAAAAAACTTACTCAAACCTACACACAAACCCAAAACCTTGTACTATGCAAACAACCACAATAACCGGAGTTAAAGTGCCAAAATATGTTACACCGAAGGAAGCCGGAGAAATCTTCTCCGTCAGCGTTGCCACCTTGCGAAGATGGGAAAAACTCGGCGCAATTAAAGCCGTTCGTACCGTTGGCAACCAACGAAGATACATCATCGAAGAAGCCGAGAAACAAAAGCCCATTGTCTGTTATGCAAGAGTCAGCACCCATTCCCAAAAGGATGACCTCATTAGACAGGCTGAATTTCTACGCAGAGCATACCCAACAGCATAAATTCTTACAGAAGTTGGCAGTGGACTCAATTTTAAACGGCGAAAATTCCTCGCTATATTGGAACGAATATACGAAGGAAATATCGGCACACTTGTCATCGCTCACGCCGATAGGCTTGTCCGTTTCGGATTTCCACTCATTGAATGGTTATGTGCAAAAAGTGGATGTTAACTCGTGGTTCTCAGGAAAAAGAGTCTCTCTCCAGAACAAGAACTCGTTAGCGATATCTTGTCCATCCTCCACTGTTTCTCTGCTCGGCTTTACGGACTACGAAAGTACGAAAAACAAGCCCGTCAAGAACTTCAAAAAGAAACCCCGTCATCAGACAAGCCAGATGACTCCAAACAGTTTGAGCCAAGTGAGATTGTATCCTTGTAAAGAATTACACACCGTTGGGAAACGTTGGTTAGCAGCTTATAGGTGGATTTATAACCAGACCATTGCTACTTGGAAACAAGGGGTTCAAGGGAGCTGTTTTGACTGCCAAAAGTTAGTCAGAAATAGTGACAAACCGGAATGGGTAAAATCTTTACCAGGACATCAATTACCGGAAGCAGTAGCCGATGCTTTCGATGCTTTTAAACCAGCCAAAGTCAACCAAGGTAAAGTCCAATTAAAGTCCTGTAGGGCACCATCTCAAATCATTAAATTCAAGGTGAATAACTTTAAAAAAGGGACGTATCCCCGTTTAACTAAAGGTTTAACCTTTACTTCACCTCAAGCTCTACCTAAGAATTGCCTTTAGGTCACACAACTAAAATACGCAAGGGGTAAATGGTATGGTTGTTTTCCAGAGCATCAAGAGCGGGAAACAACAGAGCCAGAGCGAGTTATGGCTTTAGCTCCTGGCCTTCGCTCCTTTTTGGTGGGTTATGATGGTGAATCAATTACTGAATTTGCCACTAATGATATTAGCAAAATCAATCGCCTTTGCTACCATGTAGACGTGTTAATGAGCCAGATTAGTCAATGTCAAATCAAACGAAAACGATATCGAATGCGTAAAGCTTCTCATCGAATGCGCGAGCGTATTCGTAAGCTAGTGGACGATTTACATAAGAAAGTCGCTCATGTCTTGGTTAATCACTATAAACTTATCTTTCTTCCTACTTTTAATTCGAGTGA
>NZ_JBIMLI010000291.1:0-2115 GCF_051859755.1 Limnospira sp. | reverse complement strand
GAAAAATGCGATAAAATAGTTTGTCAGTTTTCATCTGTTGGGACGGGGCTGGTACTGAGTCCAATTTGATTACGGCTTTGATTAAGGCGATCGCCTGTTTCCAGAAACCCGGTTTTTTCAAAAAACCGGGTTTCTTAAATTCTGACGACCCGACAATGTTTGTTTGGGGGAAAGCGATCGCCTGGGAGAGTTTTGGGGAAAGCGATCGCCTTTGAGAGTTTGGGGGAAAGCGATCGCTATTGTGGTGCGTCAACCGAGAATATTCGGTTAGTATGAAAATTCCCCGGTTCTGACGCACCCTACAATGTGGGTTTGGGATAAGTTTGTCAGTTTTCATCTGTTTGCAACCAGCGCACTAAATCCTCCATCCCCCGAAAATCTAACAAAGCCTCCGCCAACTCATCCCTTTGACCCGAGTTGAGAGATATCACCTGTTGCCGTTGCATATCCGACAACTCACCACAGCGACGGGTTAACTGTCGTAACAGCATCTGCGTCTGTGCTTCTTCGCGACCTTCCTGGCGACCTTCCTGGCGACCTTCCTGGCGACCCTTCTGCAACACATCCCGATAAAACCGGGTATCCTCAAGCTTAACCTGGGTAATATCCAACATTTCCCGTATTTCCTCCAAGCTCAACTCTGGAAACTTACTCGCCATTATACTTTCTACCAAGTCCAACCGTCGCTGAAATACCTCCTCACTCGCCTCCACATTCAACAAATTACGAGCGCTTTCTGGGGTTTCCGACTCCGGCAATACCAACAACCGCAACAACGCCAAATTCGGACTCAAATCCGACCTAGGAATCAGATCTTCGAGATAAAGCCTTTCCACCAAATTATCCAATAGCAGGCGATAGGGAGTCTCCACCCCAAACCCCTGACCGCGACTGGAGAAAATCAATAGCCCCCGCCAAGGTCGGCTCACCTCATATTGTCTCAGATACATGAACACTTCCTGAAAAAAGCGACCATAGAATCCCCTATCCGCCTGCATTTGCGCTTCCACGAACACCAAGGGCAAATCTGGGTCATCCCCCACGGGGGTAAATAAGCCATCAATGCGCTGTTCCTGTTCTTTGACCACCGGAGCGCTATAATCAAATTGGCAGTCCATGGGAATGCCGGGAACCAATTCAGCAATCAGTTCCGGTTGCCATAGAAAAATGCGATAAAATAGTTTGTCAGTTTTCATCTGTTGGGACGGGGCTGGTACTGAGTCCAATTTGATTACGGCTTTGATTAAGGCGATCGCCTGTTTCCAGAAACCCGGTTTTTTCAAAAAACCGGGTTTCTTAAATTCTGACGACCCGACAATGTTTGTTTGGGGGAAAGCGATCGCCTGGGAGAGTTTTGGGGAAAGCGATCGCCTTTGAGAGTTTGGGGGAAAGCGATCGCTATTGTGGTGCGTCAACCGAGAATATTCGGTTAGTATGAAAATTCCCCGGTTCTGACGCACCCTACAATGTGGGTTTGGGATAAGTTTGTCAGTTTTCATCTGTCTGCAACCAGCGCACTAAATCCTCCATCCCCCGAAAATCTAACAAAGCCTCCGCCAACTCATCCCTTTGACCCGAGTTGAGAGATATCACCTGTTGCCGTTGCATATCCGACAACTCACCACAGCGACGGGTTAACTGTCGTAACAGCATCTGCGTCTGTGCTTCTTCGCGACCTTCCTGGCGACCTTCCTGGCGACCTTCCTGGCGACCCTTCTGCAACACATCCCGATAAAACCGGGTATCCTCAAGCTTAACCTGGGTAATATCCAACATTTCCCGTATCTCCTCCAAGCTCAACTCTGGAAACTTACTCGCCATTATACTTTCTACCAAGTCCAACCGTCGCTGAAATACCTCCTCACTCGCCTCCACATTCAACAAATTACGAGCGCTTTCTGGGGTTTCCGACTCCGGCAATACCAACAACCGCAACAACGCCAAATTCGGACTCAAATCCGACCTAGGAATCAGATCTTCGAGATAAAGCCTTTCCACCAAATTATCCAATAGCAGGCGATAGGGAGTCTCCACCCCCAACCCCTGACCGCGACTGGAGAAAATCAATAGCCCCCGCCAAGGTCGGCTCACCTCTCTCCCCCCCAGATACATGAA
>NZ_JBIMLI010000290.1:0-2118 GCF_051859755.1 Limnospira sp. | reverse complement strand
GCTCAGAATTTTCGGCAAGGACTAAATGCTCTATCCCTTGTACAGCAATCAGTCTAGCTCTCTTGTCACCCTCTCAGCCACATTGCACCTCGAAGCCAAGGCGGAAAGGATGAATACAAGAACCTTCAACTATTACACCGCCACTGTCATGATGATAAGACGGCAATTGACAATGCCAACGCTGTATCCTTAACAATGGAACAATCAAATTAGGAGCCGTATGAGGTGAAAGTCTCAAGTACGGTTCTGTATGGGAGGGGGAGATGGTGACATCTCTCTCGACCCCTACTACGATTTGTTACAGAGTTTGTTGACCTTGGGTTCCCTGCCGGTATTTGGTATCGTATGATACAAATCGTCGGGACATATAAACAGTTATAGGGATGGTCAGAAGTGCGCTTCTTGTATTCAACCAAGGGGTTGAAGTCCCCACCAGGCGGTTATTTCGGGTGTCTCAACCCTATTTCATGCCTGAAGGTCTCGCACCTACACCTTTTACAGTAAGCACTCTTAAAGACTACTCCCCAAGCGTAAATTCGGGTATGCCCTACCCTATTTGATTTTGACTTCGCTCTGGCCATTTGAACTGACGATGAAAGCTTTTCTACCAGTGATGGCTAGAGTTTTAGGGATTACGGAGTGTCTCTTGTTTCCGGCGTTCCCAAAGTCAACGACTTCAATTTATGTTCACACCAAGTCGCCCTAAAAGGACGAGGTTTTCAACCCATTTTTTCTGATAATTTTGTTAAACTATTCATGGCCGCGAATTTCGATCACTTGATTTTTTTCGTCCACAAGAACCACTTTCGGCTGATGAGTGGGGACTTCTTCCGGGGTCAACTGCCCATAGGCCATAATTATCAGGCGATCGCCTGGAATGCCTAAACGAGCCGCCGCCCCATTCAATTGAATTTCACCAGACCCAGGTGGGGCAGGAATGACATAGGTAATCAGTCTAGCCCCGTTAGTGGTGTTAACCACCTGTACCTGTTCATTAACCAAAATTCCGGCAGTGTCCAGTAAGTTTTGGTCAATACTTATACTGCCGACATAATTAAGGTTAGCCTCAGTTAGGGTACAGTTATGAATTTTAGCCAACAACAGGGTTCGATACATATTTTAAGGTCTCATCAGATCACATTGACATCCTCCCCGTAACCGGAAGGGGATTCCCAAACCTAACAATTTGGGTTTCTGGTTCTTTCCCCCTTTGGGGTTTTGAGCACCACTCCCGCAACTCCGGCTGTGTTCTGGTCTTCGGGTCGCCACCCAGACCGACACCGCCAGCCAGGCAGCTAAGATGTTGATCCTGGCGTTTACGTCTGTCTCGGTCGTGATCAGTTTCCCAGTCGGGACATTCCCACTCCCGGACTTTTAACGGCATTTTTAAGGGCGATCGTATCCGCAGTTTAAGCATCCCCTGTAGGGGCGGCCTCCACCGTCAGCCATGCCCAACACCAGCCCACTGGATAAACCCGCCCGATTAAAAGCCGCTTTGGTCAACTCAGCCCTTCCGCCCTTCCTCCTCTTTTTAAACTTCGGGTACTTCGTCCTTCCCGCGAAGAAGTTGGAAAATGCGGACTGCCAATGCCTGAGTCTCTGCGATCGCCGAACCGAACTGACCTGCTTGATCAAGTCCAGCCCTTCCGTCTTGTTCCACCTCCTCAGCATCGAAGAAGTCTCGACGTAATCAATGCCCTCTTGTTCCTCGTACCAACCTTGGTTGGTGAGCGAAGTCCAACCATCAGTCCCCGTGGCTAATGGCTTGTTATACACCAGGCGAACACAACCCAAAGTCCTCCGCAACAGGTTTTCCTGTTCCGGGTAAAATCGGTATCGCTAGGCTTTCTCCGTCATCCTTGCAGTATATCTATAACCTGGTAATTACCTGACAACTCAGGAAAATTTATACAAATAGCCATCTCTTCTCAAAACAGGTTTCAAATCTATTGGTTTGACTGAAAACTGAGTTTTGTCAGGTTTGGTTAAAACAAAACTGCCGCGACTCGACGGGGTTATTCTACCGATTCCATGTGCCATCTGCTTGGCTATATCCCCGGTAAGCCATCCCTTAATTGGTTTTAATGGGTTATGGCGAATCGGAAGCCTCTTGTTAGG
>NZ_JBIMLI010000289.1:0-2174 GCF_051859755.1 Limnospira sp. | reverse complement strand
CGCCTCTTTACTTCCGGTAAAACTGCTACGAGTGTCAGCCTGCCCAGATTGCACTTGAGTAGCCCCCAACCCGCACAACTGCCGGAATCGTCGCATGGCTTTAGACTTGGGAAGGCATTTAAACATCTCATCAAAGGGTACGATCCGAGTGAGCAGCCAGCCTCGTTCGCGGGAACCAAAACCGAACTTATCAAACACCCGGTGGTAACAATCAAATTCTGGAAGGTTCAGGTAGCCGAGCATCTCCTGCTCTACCATTGCCTCCGACTGATGCCACATACAAATCTGTTGGGCTAGTCGGGCAGTCACTACACTAATGCCAGTCCCTTCACCCGCCGCGATCGCTTTCGCGTATTCATTGTCAAACTTGGTTTTAACCCCTTTGGGAATTTCCCAACTACCTTGGGAAGTCCAGCCACAAGCCCAACCCCACCAAGCTGGCAGTTTGTCCGGATCTAGGCTCCCAGCTTCTCTTTTTACTTGAACTTTAGCCCTAGCTGGGAATTCATAGACCAGCCGCGACTTGGCTTGGTTTATGACTTGAGTGCGGCGCTTGGTAAAGGACTGAATATCTCTCAGGCATTGCTCAATTTTGGCAACCGCTGGCGGCCGCTCCCGTACCCAATACCTGCGATCATAATTGGTTTGGTAGTGCTGAAAGTAAGTAATCACCATGATGAGGGCATCATAGGGGTCAGATTTGTTGGAAGTTCCCCCATAGCTTTTCCGACTGTCTTTAATCATGGTTTGATCCGCTTTCAAGACTGGGATTCATTCCCGATGGAGAGAGTCAATCCAGAATTTGCTATAAGTTCCGGTCGGCTCTAATACCACGACAGACGGCTCCAAAGACACCAGAAACTGGATAGACTTCGCGTTCGCTTCCAGTTTTCGGTGACACTCAGCAAATGCTGGGGAGTCGAAAAAATCCCGCACGGCACCGGTTGGCATGGATTCCAGCCACACGGCATCGCACCACGACGAACTAACGTCAAGGCCTACTATTAAACTATTCATTTTTCCTGTTAAGTATGGTGGAAAATCACTCCCAAGAAGCTGTTACGGCTTTCGCCCATTCTATCCGGGGGAGTAAACTCGCTTCGACTGCTGGGGTTGGAACCCAGCTAGAAATGATTGCTGACTTCTGCCCCCAGTAAAAACTTGGGGAGGTTTCCCTCCCGTTTCCAGGTGGGGGGCTAGTCATCAATGCGGAGGGAATCACCCGGTTATCCGCGACTTCCCCCCAGCGGCGGGAGGAAGTTTCGTCCTTTACCGGTCAGGACTCATCAGGCGGTGAAATCTAGATCTTCTAATTCAGCAAGTGCATTTTCCAAGTCTGTAGAAATTCGCTCATGGCAGTAGTTAAGGTATGCTGCGTAACTGTCAACATCTTGGTATGGTTTAACGTTAGTGGCAAAATCGATAACTCTTAGATGAGCAATGGTGTTATCAATACTTGCCTTAGCTTTTAATAAACAGTCCATAAGCGAGGTTGCATCTACTGTCAAATCGACCCATTCGTAAGGGGAATGTTTATCCTCATTGTCGGGAAGATTCTCGCTGTAGTTGTTGGCTTCTACTTTCACAGCCCGTGCTAGCTGTTCCAAGTAGTTACTGATGTTTTCCCTGGTTAAGGGTTCATCGGGGTTCGGGACTTGGGCTTTTAACCACAAAGAGGAAACCTGTACGCTAATGTTTTCAATGGACTTTAAGACTTCCTCTTTTAGCTGTTTGGTGTATTGGGTTTGTGGGTTTTGCTGGTTTGTGCTAGTCATCATCAGAGCCTCCAATTTTTTCAATGAGTTGGGGAATGAGTTTCCCGGCTTCCTGGGTGTTGGTAACAAATTTCTCTAGTTTGTTGAGAAATTGCTTTTGGGCGTAAGGTTTAGTGAGTTTGTCGCTAAAGCAGTAGCTAAAAATCTGGTCGATGTCATAGTAAAGTTTCCTCACCATGTAGCTGATATCTAAGATTTCTTCCTTAAACCCTGGCAGTCGCCTCAATTGTTCGTCCAGATGGTCGCGGTCATTGGTCACAATTTTTTAGCCTCCTTTAATCCTTGAGTGGTTAGGTCTTTGATTAGTTGTAGATAACCAATCACTTCGGCTAGATGTTCTGGCTTTTCCCTCGAAAAACCATCAAGGCGAACATTAATCCTCTCGGCGTAATCTTCAAT
>NZ_JBIMLI010000288.1:0-2206 GCF_051859755.1 Limnospira sp. | reverse complement strand
GAAGTCCTCACCGGGTAGTCCCCACGCCCATTTCAGCTCTATTTCATACCCGAAGGTCTCGCACCATACTTGGTATTGTACCGTATTGCCGTAAAATGTTAACCTAATTTGAGATTAAATCATGCTCTCAAACTATTAGATTAATAACTTGGGGATTTTTCAGCGATCGCCTTCAATATTTCCTCCGTCAACTGGGGCAGAGTCATCGTTCCCAGATCTCCTGAGGAGCGAGTTCTCACACTCAAAGACTGATTATCTAACTCCCGCTGACCAATCACCACTGTCACCGGAATTTTCTCGAGTTCAGAGTTGCGAATTTGTTTGCCTAAACGTTCCCCAGTATTATCGACTTCCGCGCGGATATTCTGCTGTCTTAAACTTTGGGCAATTGATTGAGCATAATCTCGAAAGCGATCGCTCACCGCCAATACTCTCACCTGAACCGGAGCCAACCACAGGGGAAAATCTCCCGCATAATTCTCAATTAAAATCCCAAAAAACCGCTCCAAAGAGCCAAAAATCGCGCGATGAATCATAATCGGACGTTGCCGAGAACCATCCGCCGCCACATATTCCATATTAAATCGTTCCGGCAAATTAAAATCCACTTGAATCGTCGAACATTGCCACAATCGACCGATCGCATCCTGAATTTTAATATCTATTTTAGGTCCATAAAAAGCCCCGCCACCCTCATCAGTCACATAATCCCAGCCTTTAGTATTCAGAGCAGCAATCAAAGCATCCGTTGCTAATTGCCACACCGCATCATTCCCCACCGATTTACTCGGACGAGTAGAAAGATTCACCTCATATTTACTAAAGCCAAAATCCGATAAAATCTTTTCCGTCAAATTTAACACTCCCAAAATTTCATCTGCCACCTGTTCAGGCAAACAAAAAATATGGGCATCATCTTGAGTAAACCCCCGCACTCGCATCAATCCATGTAATACCCCAGAGCGTTCATACCGATACACAGTGCCTAACTCTGCCCAGCGAATTGGCAACTCTCGATAAGAGTGCAAATGACTTTGATAAGTTAATACATGAAAGGGGCAATTCATCGGCTTTAATTGATAGGATTGGTTCTCAATCTCTATCTGGTCAAACATATTTTCTCGGTAAAAATCATAGTGACCGGAAGTTTTCCACAGTTCCAAATTAGCAATGTGGGGACTGTACAACAACTCATAACCATCTTGCAGATGAGCTTGTCGCCAATAGTCCTCAATTAATAGCCGCATTCTTGAGCCTTTAGGATGCCAAAAGACTAAACCGCCTCCGGCATCTTCTTGGATGCTAAATAAATCTAACTCCTGTCCTAACTTGCGGTGGTCGCGTTTTTTCGCTTCCTCTTTCTGCTGCTGATAATATTCTAGTTCTTCTGGAGTTTCCCAAGCCGTCCCATAAATTCGTTGTAGTTGCGGTAGGGTTTCATCTCCTCGCCAGTAAGCTCCGGCTACACTTTCTAACGCCAAAGCATCTGGATTAATTTCGCCCGTAGAGTTCAGGTGAGGTCCTGCACATAAATCCCACCAAAATTCCTGGGTGGGAATAACCACCGGTGAAATCAGAGACGGTTCGACTTCGGGATGATTCGTCCGCCCCATATCTGGGCTACCGATAAAATAGCGAGTAATGGTTTCTGTTTCGGGAATACTATCCAGAATTTCTAACTTTAATGGTTCATTTAATTTCTCTATTTCTGCCCTAATTTGTTCTCGGTTGACTTCTTCCCTAATTACTGGCAAGTTACCTTTGATGATGCGTTTCATCTCCTTAGTTATTTGCCCCAAGTCTTCCGGGGTGAACGGTTCTTTCCGGTCAAAGTCATAGTAAAACCCCGTGTCGGTGGTGGGACCAATGGCGACTTTGGTTTCGGGAAATAGTTTTTGTACCGCCATTGCTAGGATGTGAGCGCAGGTGTGGCGAATTCGCCGCAGCTTTTCTCCATCTCTTTGGGAATGGTTTTCCTCAGAGGTGGGACGGTTGATTTGACTGAGCATATTAACCCCATCGTGAGAACGATTATCATTTTACTAGATCGCCTGAGCAATGGGCAAGTATTGGGTTGAGGGACAAGTATTGCGTTAAGGCGATCGCCTCCCAAGGTTTGATCAAATCCTAGAGAGCATGATTTAATCTCAAATTAGGTTAATATTTTAGGGCAATATGGTATAAGAAGCGAGAAGAGTTGAGGATA
>NZ_JBIMLI010000287.1:0-2226 GCF_051859755.1 Limnospira sp. | reverse complement strand
CAGTTTGATTCTCTCCATGATGCCATGGATTCCGTTCTCAAAGCTGCGTCCTAACCACCTTGACTAATGCTATACAACGAAACACCTACTCTTCCCCTTGCTCTTTTGAGCGCAGCGTGTCAACCTATTTCGCTACTTATAGTTTACGATGGTTCAAGTCGGAACATTCAGATTTCCTTAGTCATGGATGGTTGGCAGTGGTCGGATTGTTGGGAATAGGTTTCCCTCACGCCTTCCGTTCCCCGCTTCTATCCCAGGGTTGTGAATCCTGAAACTGGGGGTGGCTATCGCCGTCACTCTTTCCCGCAATCGCCCTAATTGGTTTTAATACTCCTTCTTGTAGTCGTTGGGTATTCGATTTGATTTGCGGAATTGACCTTGAGTTCCCAGCCTTGCTTTCGCTGTTGGGACATATAAACAGTTATGGGGATGGTCAGAGTCGAGCCTCTTATATTCAGCCAAGGGGCTGAAATACCCACCAGGGGGTTATTTCGGGTATTGCAACTTTATTTAATGCCTGAATGTCTCGCACCGCTGCTTACTATTTACGATGGTTCAAGTCGGAACATTCAGATTTCCTTAGTCATGGATGGTTGGCAGTGGTCGTTTTTGGTAGTAGGTTCTACTTCACGCCTTCCGTTCCCCGCTTCTATCCCAGGGTTGTGAATCCTGAAACTGGGGGTGGCTATCGCCGTTACTCTTTCCCACATTCGCCCAAGTGGTTTTAATACTCCTCCTTATGGTATAATTGAGCATTACGATTTCTTTGTGGGATTGACCTTGAGTTCCCTGCCCTACTTAGATTCCTCCAAGCGTCGGGACATATAAACAGTTATGGGAATGGTCAGGAGTGCACTCCTTATATTCAACCAAGGGGTTGAAGTACCCTCCAGACAGTTATTTCAGCATTGCAGCCTTATTTCATGCCTGAACGTCTCGCACAACTATCATAGTAAATCATGGGTTTCCAACCCCGTGCTTCCAGCACGGCTTTACATTGGAGACACTTCTCACTAAAATACACATAGTTCTAGTGAGAAGCTATGTACCTGACTCAAAAGAACCAGATACGAGGACTTCCAGTGCGAGAGTTGAAAGCCTTGGGGGAACTCTGCCGACTGAGTAAAAATCTCTACAATGTAGGAATTTACACTCAATGGCAGTATTACTTCCAAGATGGGAAACATCTTTGCTACGAGTCCAACTATCACTACTGTAAGGGAAACTCGAACTATAAACGGTTGAACACCGATATAGCCCAACAAACTCTTAAAGTAGTCGATCGCACTTTTCGGAGCTTCTACCGTTTGAGCCAGGCCCTCAAAGAGGAGACCTTTCCACAGAAAGTTAGACTCCCTCACTACCGGCCCAAAGACGCTTATTTCGTCCGGATTAGGCCGAGGGTTAAAATCAAGGACGGAAAATTTAGAGTTCCCGTGTCTCTCGACTTGGGCAACTGGCGGGGCGAAATTTGGATTCCTTTCCCGGAAAGAATCGCTCCCGACACTCTCAAGGAAGTTCGGATTCACCCTCGATATAACGCCCGTTTTTTTGACGTGGAGTTTATTTACGAGGTGGAAGCAACTCCCGTTCCCACCGAACCCGATACGGCTCTAGAGATCGATATCGGACTTGACAATCTGGCTACTTGCGTCGATACCAACGGGGCATCCTTTATCGTGGATGGCAAAAAACTGAAATCCCTTAACCGTTGGTACAACAAAGAGAACGCCCGACTGCAATCGATTAAAGATTTGCAGAAAATCGAGGGAATAAAGGAGCGCCAGACTAGGGTAACGCGGAATCGCCATAGCAAGGTTAGGGATTATCTCAACAAAGCCGCCCGTTACATTGTTAATCACTGTATCGAGAACCGAATCGCGAAAATTGTGGTAGGTTTTAACGTCGGTATCAAGCCGGAGATTAATATCGCCAGCCCCAATAACCAGAACTTCCTTCAAATTCCCCACGCCAGTTTTAGAGCTAAACTGAAAGCATTGCGGGGGAGATACGGTATCTCCTACGTTGAACAGGAGGAATCGTATACTTCTAAAGCTAGTTTTCCTATTGGGGGATAAATTGCCGAAACACCGATAAACCGAGAGAGTATGATTTAATCTCAAATTAGGTTAATATTTTAGGGCAATATGGTATAATAAGCGAGAAGAGTTGAGGATAAACCTATTGCCAGATATGTCAAACCCAAGGAAGCGGCCCAAATCCTTG
>NZ_JBIMLI010000286.1:0-2232 GCF_051859755.1 Limnospira sp. | reverse complement strand
GACTAAAGTCCCCCTGTCGCGTTTCCTCCCCGGTCTAAAGACACGGGGCTTCCACGCTCCCAAGAGGTTTACGTGAAACTCGCCCACCCCCTACTTATGGGATTTTACATAAGTTTTGCTAATTCATACAACCAAATAGATTGTTTTTGGCAAAGATTGTTAAGAATTAATACAATTTTAGGGAAAATTGCTCGCCAAAAGTTGACGAGATTATGGGGGTTGTGGTTTGCTTACAGAAATTGCTACCAAGGGCTTTCTGTGTCTATTGGATAAAATAAAGCCCGAAACCCTGATTGTATCGCGGTTAAAATTATTCTCCCGGCAAAAATTTAAATTCACGATTCACGAGTTTTTCGGGAAAATACCTAGGCTATTTTTACCGACCTTGACAAAAACGACATTTTGTGCATACCCCCCAAAGCCATAAATAATAATGAGATCCTCACCCGAAATTGGGAGTTTAACCGAGTTGGAGGGTAGCGGGTGAGGAGGGGGAAAAGTTATAGCATCAGTGGTTTAAAACCATGTTTAATAGACATCCGACCAATCATATCCATTTTATCCAAAGTGATTTGATTTCGGCCCCAAGAAAAATTGGTATATATAGACTCAAATTCTAATAACATAGATTCGGCAAAACAGGCGAATAGCTGGCGACCGGGAACATTCATATTGACAATTTTCATAATTTTCCAGTCAATATCTAAAGCGTGTTCCACAATGCCCCCAGACAGGACATGAACACCGGGACTTTGAAACTTAGTTGCCATATTTTTAGGGTAGCCCCCATCAATCAACAAACAAGGTTTTTTCAAAACTTCCGGGTCAATTTCCACCCCCTGTGGCATACTAGCGACCCAAACCACGATATCAGCCTGGGGTAATGCTTCATCTAAAGCCATAATTTTACCCCGTCCCAATTCAGCTTGTAGGTTTTGGAGTCTTTGGCGATCGCGAGCAATCAATAGTATTTCAGCCACATCAAGTCTGCCATTTAGCCACCGACAGACCGCACTGCCAATATCTCCGGTAGCGCCACAAACAGCCACAGTAGCCTTAGACAAATCTATTCCCAATTTCGGCGCTGCTTGTTCCACTTGACGGCAAATAATATAAGCCGTGTGGGTGTTTCCGGTAGTGAAGCGCTCAAACTCCAACTTAATGTTGCGAATTCTACCCAGTTGATCCAAATTAAATCTCTCCAAAATAATCGAAGAAAACCCCCCCAAAGCCGTAATATTAATGCCATTTTTTTGAGCATGAGCCATAGCATTAATAATTTTGCGAGTAGCAGCTTTCATGCGGTTAGTAGCCAACATTTCGGGTAAGAAGCAAGACTCTACATACCTACCCTCAATTACCTGACCCGTAATACTTGTTACCTTAAGATCCTCAACAATTACGGGTGGTGCGCTGCACCAAAAATCCAGACCTTGATCAGCATATTCTGCATAACCCAAATCCCGAGCTACAACCTGGGCGTGTTCCAAACTGGTAAGATGACCGATGAGACCAAACATGATTCGATTGAGTTATTTTTGAGTTAACATCCTCTTGGGGGAGGCTATTTTATTTACCCATCTCCCGGCACGAGCTGTATGAGTCGATGCCGGACCATAGAAATTAATTTTACCTGCAAAGGAGCAGGTTTGCTTGTGATTTTATGTTTAATCTTATCACCAACCTGCCCATAGTGCCAGCAATTCCGAATAAAGCTCTCCCCACCGGCTCCGGCGCGAGGTGGGGGTGTCATAATGCTAATCCCGGACTCGCCTGAGTGCTACATTTAACCTTCTCAAACCTGTATAAAACTTATTAAAGCTTTACGCCGATTGAAAAAGTATCGCATTGTCTTGGAAGACAACGGCAGTAGCCGGCAAAGCACGAAGCATAATGTTTCGTGCGCCTACCCAGTCACGGGGTGCTGTATAGCCGCAATTAGGACATTTCAAAACCTTACTTCCCCCTAGTTTCTCATGGATTTGACCACAATGGGGGCAGGTTTTAGAGGTATAACTTTCCTTCAGCGCGGACAACTAAAACACCTTTTCTTTCTGCTTGTTGCATGAGACGTTTAGAAAATATGTAGTGACTCCAAGTTAACAAGTGTCTCGCTGACTTAGAGTTGAGCTTTCTACGATATTTGACAACCATTTCACTCGAATTAAAAGTAGGAAGAAAGATAAGTTTATAGTGATTAACCAAGACATGAGCGACTTTCTTATGTAAATC
>NZ_JBIMLI010000285.1:0-2287 GCF_051859755.1 Limnospira sp. | reverse complement strand
ACATTAGCAGCTAATAGACCCTATTCGGCGTATGTCAAACCCCCTCCAAACATTAAAATTAATAAGCATATTTCCATCGGGGAAACTTTCATCAGTCGTAAAAGTTACTGGATTATTTGTTATGTTAAATGTTTTAATTCCGGTTATTGTTTGATTTCCAGAGGTTCTTAATACAGTTGAATCTACATTAATTGTTCTATTAGCTGCTAATGTTCCCCCACCACTTAAACCATCTCCTGCGGTTAATGTAATGTTTGAATGAGTATGAGTTGTAGGTGTTCTAGCATCAGATAATCTACTATCATTACCTTGACAAGCTGTTCCCGCTGTAGTCCCATACGCTACAGCCCATGTAGTAGCAGCACTACCATTAAAATTATTTCCAGTTAATCCTGTACCATTTGTTAATGTATTTGGAGTATTTGCAGTTATCGTTATATTAGCGCTGCCATTAAATGAGGTCCCATTAATAGTTCTAGCTGTTTGAAGTGTAGTTGAAGTTGAAGCGTTACCTACTAAATTACCAGTTATACCAGCGCTACTAAATAAAGCTCGTTGTACACCACCAGTTGTGATTGCTAACTGGTCAGCAACAGGTCGATAAATACCTGTATCTAAATCGCCAGTCCAACTAAAGCTAGGTAAATTAACAGTATCTGAAGCATTACCTAAAAATTTAGCAAAGTCTACTGTACCTGACCCAGTTAAATTAGTCATACCACTATAGCTACCAGATATACTGGCATTTGGTACAGCACCAGATAGATTAGCTGCATTTAAACTGGTAACAGGAATAGTAATATTAGCACTGCCATTAAAACTGGTTGCTGTACCTGTAGCCGCACCAGATAATGCAATTGTTCTAGCTGTAGTTAATGTAGCTGAACTTGATACACTTTTAACTGAGTCAGCAGTATTATCTACGTTACCTAGACCAACATCTCCCTTAATTAAAGTTACAGCGCCTGTCTTACCAGCAACTGAAGTGACTGGAGCAGTAGGCAATGTTGTCCAATTCAAACTACCAGCAGTTGCACCCGCAGTTAGTACTTTACCGTTGTTTGTGGTACCAGTGGCAGGTACGTGTAAATTACCATCTGTAGTTGGGTGAACGTAATTATTTGCGCTTGCAGCAATTCCATTTAACTTAGTCTTGTCTCCCAAAGACATTAAACCAGCGGTGGAAGTTGTAGCAACAGGTATAGTTACGTCAGTACCAGTAGAACTTGTAATTGTTCGAGTGTCACCTGTACCAGAAATAGAAAGGTTAGTGGATTGATGAGGCGCAGAGTTAATAATGGTTGTACCTGATAACGATATACCTGTACCTGCGCTATATGTTGTATTCGGGGGAGTCCCCAGATTAGCGGTGATACCATTAGCGGTTTGGGTGATACTGGTTACAAATGTACCGCTACCAGAGGTAGCTACTGGTAAACTGAAAGTAGTACCACTAAGAGTTAAACCACTACCCGCTGAGTATGTGGTATCCCCTATCAACGCAGCAGCAGGGAGTCTAGCAACATCGATAATACCAGATGTAATATTAGAAGCATCATGATTATGCGGTGTTGGGGGGAACGTAGTTGGTGAGCCTGTCACCTCATTCCACGTAGGCCACCTAGTGGCAGTCGCTGGGATAGATGTTATCTCACTCCAAGCATGGTTGTGAGCACTAGGAGTAAACGTAGTAGGTTTAGAAGTCACTTCAGCCCAAGACGGCCAGCGTGAAGCGGTAGCTGGAACACCTGACGTAATGTCAGCCCAAGCATGAGTATGCGCTGAAGGCGTGAACGTTGTCGGTTTGCTTGTAACTTCAGACCACGTAGGCCAACGGGTTGCCGTAGCTGGTTTATCCGCCACGTTTGCCCAGTCACTTGCAAAGATAGTCGGTTTGTTCGTTATTTCAGTCCAGCTATGGGAATGAGTAGATGGGGGGAAAGTGCTAGGTTTATTAGTAATATTATTCCAGGATAAATCAGTTAATTTGAATAAATTAGTATTTGAGTCAATAACTGCCTGTACCCTTTCATTGGTTAAATACAGATTGACTTCACCTTCTGGCAAGTCATCGGTTGACTGCCCAAATCTACTAGAGTAAATATTAAAATTAGTCATAATAAAGATTCCTCAAAAAGGGGGATAATCCCCCAACTATTTAATCAACAGTTACAAACTCAACTACAGTTACCGAAATATCTGCAACAGACTCGGCAATAGCTTGTAGTTTACTAGCGCCAATAGTGAGCATAACAGTATCACCCGGCTTCACAGAAAATGCGGCATT
>NZ_JBIMLI010000284.1:0-2300 GCF_051859755.1 Limnospira sp. | reverse complement strand
ACAACGGCTGTGGTCAGCAATTCCGATGGGGTCATGAGGGCTGGGGGTTGACGGGATGGGTGCGACGCTCCCGATTATACAGGCAAGATGCCCGGAAAAGGAGCGATCGCGCAGCGTGGGTACACATATCGCATTTCCCAAGTCTGATGCCGAGACGACAAACGGAGCGACCCCGACTCATTCACAGCCGTTCCAACTCCGATTCAAACATCCGAATCAGTTGCGAACTCAAACGAATGCCATTTTTAAGCAACTGCGAAACCGATTCCCTGGCTTCCTGCCGAGTCATTAAATCTGCACCGACAGCAGCCAGTAAAAGCCCCAAACTTCCCTTCACAGGTAAACCCAAACTCAAAGCGACCCGCCGTCCCAAACGCTCATCAATCAAGACCCAATCCCCTTGGAGTTCCCGACTCAACAAAATGACTTCAAATTCTCCGGCATCGAGTCCCAAAAGTAACGGTTCAATACTGGAAGTCCCTGCCGGAGCTTGCACGATCGCCCCCGTTCGAGTTAAAATCGCTTCGCGACCCGGGCGATCGCCCCCCTGAATAGCCACCTCTCGATATACGGTGGGCGGGATAAAAATCTCATCAAATAACCGGGGTAACAGTTGCAAGCGATCGATGAGACTCAAAGCAATTAATGGCCTCCCATTGACAACAACCTTCATCGATCCCTCAATTTCTCGGCTAATTCTCGACTGGTTTTCGCCTCCTCTTCAAACTCAGCTTCGGTGTAGTCGATCGCGGCCAATCCCCGTTCGCCAATCAAACGATAAAACTCCAAACGGCTGCATCCCAAAATCTCCGCCGCCACCCCCGAAGAAATTGTACCCTCTTCATAGAGTTGACCCAAAGTCAAAATCATCACCCGTCGCTTAAACCCTTCGGGTTCTTCCCGACAAGCCACCAACAACTGTTCTGGAAATTCAACGAAAATGCTCATTTCACCGAACCCGATGCAATACTCGGTCAATTTAGGCGATCGCACTCCCGATTATACAGGCAAGATGCCCCGACTACACGAAGAGCGATCGCATTGTATCTGGTTTCTGCCAACTTTTCGGAGTTGATAACAAACAGTCGAACTAAGTGCTAAAATCTGAACCCATGAGGTGGGGTTGAATGAGATGCCGGCAAAAGATATTTATCATAACTGTGTCAAAATAGCACTGCTCAAAGATGGATGGACAATTACAGATGACCCTCTCAGTCTCAAAGTTGGTCAAAAAGATATTTTCATAGATTTGGCAGCCGAGAAACTTTTGGTCGCCGAAAAACAGGGAGTAAAAATTGCAGTAGAAGTTAAAAGCTTTGTCGGAAAATCTGAAATAGAAGACCTAAAAAATGCCCTGGGTCAATATTATCTATACGACAAAATACTCAAATACTTGAACTCGGACAAAAATCTTTATATTGCCATCAGAAAGGCAGTTTTTCAACGATTATCAGCCGAAACAATCGGTCAAATTATCCTGTCAGACCAGAATTTAAAACTGATTGTTTTCGATCCGAACTTGGAGGAAATTACTCGATGGATAAATTAAACAAATACCACCCAATCATCTGCGAAGTTATGAAGCCTTACGCCCGGATTAATTACGCCAATATTCCGGTCAAAAATCGCGCCGCTTTTGACGGTGAAAATGGTCAGTATTTGATTCTATCCGAAGGATGGATAGAGCAACAACACTTTCATAGCTGTCTCCTTCATGTGGAAATTATCGACGATCGCGTTTGGATTCAGTGGGACCAAACCGAAGATGGAATTGCTGATGAATTGGTGCAAGCTGGTATTCCCAAAGAAGATATCATCTTGGGGTTCCACGAACCAGAAGTCAGACAATATACGGGGTTTGGGATACCCAGCGTCAGTTGTCAGAATTGACACTCCCCGCTCTGAAGAGACCCGGAGTGTCAACAATACATTGTAAGTCACCCTCATTTGAGTTTAGATATCCCCACAACTCGGGCGATCGCATAGCACGAATCGCCATTCGGTTTGCCGGAATAAAGTATTCGGTTATCCGCACTTGACAATTTTTTCAAAATCTGTAACAGAGTGCCGGCTGAGTTACAGGAGTCAATATCCGGTGCGATCGCGCTTCTGTGGGGACGGCTGCACCGGCGGCATCACATCAAACACCTTCCGCGTCGTGTCGGGGTACGGGAATGCGATCGCCAGGTTTCTCGAAGTTTCCAGAAACAAGCGATCGCTTTCCCCAACCACCCAGGGGTCACATATTCCTGTAGGGGCGGGTTCAACAGCCTATATTCTTCTTCACCAGCAGCTATATA
>NZ_JBIMLI010000283.1:0-2319 GCF_051859755.1 Limnospira sp. | reverse complement strand
AGAGGCTGCTGTTCAGCAACTGCGGGAGAAGTTTCTGCAATTGCCGGGGGTTGCTCCCAATATTGGCGGTTTTATTTCTCACCGCATGGATGAAGTTTTATCGGGGGTCAGAAGTGCGATCGCTGTCAAAATTTTTGGCCCCGATTTAGTCCAGTTGCGTCAAGTCGGGGAACAAGTCCGCGATGCCATCAAACCCATTGCGGGAGTCGTAGACTTACAATTAGAACCTCAATTACCTATCCGCCAAGTTCAAATTCATTATGACCGCTCGGCGGCGGCTGGTTATGGTTTAACTATGGCTGCCATTTCTGAAGTCGTGGCAACCGCCCTCAATGGTCAAGTGGTGTCCCAAGTCCCGGAAAATCAACAACTGATTAATATTATCGTCGGTTTGCCGATCGCCTCACGCAATAATTTAGATGCCATTGGGGCGATTCCCCTCTCTACCCCCACCGGACAAATTATTCCCCTCAGTGCTGTGGCTAGAGTTGAATATGGTATGGGGGCTAATGTGGTGAATCGGGAAAATGTGTCTCGTTTAATTGTCGTATCAGCCAACGTTGCGGAAAGAGACTTAGGCAGTGTGGTGAGTGACATTCAAGCTGCTATCCGCCAAAATGTCCAGTTACCCAATGGCTACTTTATCCAATATGGCGGACAGTTTGAAGCGGAACAAAAAGCCACCAATAATCTGGTCTGGTATAGCCTCCTGGCCGCGATTATGATTGCCATTTTGATGTTCTTCTCGGTTAAGTCTCTCCCGGCAACTGTGGCGATTATGCTCAATCTTCCCCTGGCCTTGGTGGGTGGTATTGTCTCGATTCTCTTAACGGGGGGGGTAATCTCCATTGCTTCTCTGATCGGGTTTATTACCCTGTTTGGGGTGGCTGTCCGCAATGGTTTGCTGTTGGTGGATAACTACAACCAGAAGTTTGCTCAAGGGATGCTGTTAAAAGAGGTTATTACTCAAGGGTCCCTAGAGCGGTTAAATCCTATCCTGATGACGGCTTTAACTTCTGCTCTGGGAATGCTACCCTTGGCGATCGCACAGGGGGCCGGAAATGAAGTTCTACAACCCCTCGCCATCGTGGTATTAGGAGGATTATTCACCTCTACGGCTTTAAAGAGTGTTAGTCATTCCAGCCTTATATACCCAGTTTGGCAAGTGGTTAATCCCCCGACTATCTCCTAATCAATGGGAGGAAACTTTCCGCAAGCATGAGCCATCTACCCCAGCAATTCAGTCAAAATCTTAGTTTTGATGGGTGAATAGACCCTTGTGGGGCTCCTTTGGCTCAAGTTATGGCGATCGTTCCGGGCGCCTTTTCCTCTCGAGTAAGTTTGAGGGTGACTCCAAAAACTTCAGCAAAACAGGCCGCGAGGACATCCCGGACTTGCTCGATGGAAATATCCGGGACTAATTCAGCCAGACTCCCTACGGGGAAATCAGAAATACCACAGGGAACGATCGCTTTAAATCCAGTTAAGTCAGGACAAACATTCAAGGCGAACCCGTGCATAGTAATCCAGCGACTCACCTTAATGCCAATGGCTGCTACTTTAGTTTCCCCCACCCAAACCCCTGTCAAACCCTCAACGCGCTGGGCCTCAATTCCCCAAACCCTAATTGTCCGAATCAATACTTCTTCTAGTTGCCGCAAATACCAATGTAAGTCCATTTGATATCGTCGCAGGTTCAAAATCGGATATCCCACCAACTGACCGGGACAGTGATAGGTCACTTCCCCACCCCGTTCTACTCTGTACAGTTCATATTCAGACTCATGGGGGTCAAACTTGAGAAATTCAGAACTAGCCCCCTGTCCCAGGGTATAAACGGGCGGGTGTTCTAATAAAATCAAAATATCCTCTAAATTTGGACAATTAATGCGATCGGCCACTAAGTCTTGCTGCCATCTCCAAGCCTGTTGATAAGAAATTAGTCCCAAATTATAAAATTGGCAATAAACCTCATTAGTATCGACAATAGCAACAGGAGTGTCGTCGGGCATGGTAAAATATTCTTATATGAGCGAAACGTTCAGGAGAAGAAATAAGGCTGCAATGCCTGAAATCAACTCCTGGTGGGGTTCCAGCCCCGAGTCTGGATAAATGAAGGTGACATGAACACCCCATAACTGTTTGTATGTCCCGACGCTTGGACTCACCTCCAGGCAAGGAAGGGAATCTCAAGGTCAATATACGGACTGCTGCTGTTAAACGTAGAAGTAGTTATGGTCGAAAGGGAAGTCGCCTTCCCCAACTCCAATTCCAAACCGTGCTTGATACTTTCACATCACACGGCTCCTAATGTAGATA
>NZ_JBIMLI010000282.1:0-2463 GCF_051859755.1 Limnospira sp. | reverse complement strand
CGTGGCTGAAAGCCCGTATTCGCCACTGCACGTGAGCAGTTTGATTCTCTCCATGATGCCATGGATTCCGTTCTCAAAGCTGCGTCCTAACCACCTTGACTAATCCTATAAATGGTCTGAGCAGAAATAAACCACAAAGACAGAAAAGACAGAACAGATAAAACTTCTGTGTACTCATGTCTCTGTGGTTTCTCCTCAGTATATAGGATCTAGTGAGTATTCAAATCCAGCTTTAACAATCGCTTACCGTGAACCACAGCCACAACCGTTACGACATCTCCCTGAATACGGTAGATAATCCGGTAAGTGTAAGCAAACTGTTCTCTAACGGTTTCGTCACCAAACTCCTGAACAATACCACCGGAGAGGGGACACTTGCTCAGATTTCTGGTAGCCTCAATGATTCTCTGTACCACCGCCGCCGCATAGGAAACTGAGTCTCGCGCAATATAAGCCGCGATCGCATCGATATCATCAATGGCTGTCGGTGACCAAACTACTTGATAACCCATTTACTTACTAAACCTTCCGCTTCCTCTTGTGTTAATCTTCGTTCACTATCTGCAATAGTAATACCCTGGCGGTACTTTTCTATAACATAAAGATGATATTGAATATCCTCAAGACTGCAATCCTCCGGTAAATTTTTCAGCAACAACTCAATTTCTTGTTTGACGGTATTCATAAATAAGGTTTCTTTTAATTTAGTTAGTCTCGGTCTATTATATAGTAAATGGAAAATACCTACTAACATTCGTCAATTTCCAGAGCAGCCATAATAATTTTGTCGGCTCAAAAAGATGTAATTTAGGGAGAGTATAGGATATTGATAGAGTGGCGTGGGGGATAGCCCACTGTTAATCGGCAGATACCGGAGGGTGCGATCGCACTTCCCCCGGAAATACTGTTAGTCCCAACTAGGTTAACTATTGGGTTATGCAAACTTCATGGGAGAACCGTAACCGAGTAGGGGTCGAGAGAGATGTCGCCATCTCCCCCTCCCATACAAAACCGTGCTTGCGAGTTTCCCAGCACACGGCTCCTAATTTGACTGCTCCATTGTTAAGGATACAGCATTGGCGTTATCTAGCGCCGTTTGATCATCATGACAGTGGCGGTGTAGTAGTTGAAGATTCTTGTATTCGTCCTTTCCGCCGTGGCTTCGAGGTACAATGTGGTCTACTTCAACTAAATCTGATGGGGTGAAGTATTGCCCGCACCAGGCGCATAGGCTTTTTGGCTTTTTGAGTAGTATGGCTACCCTTGTTGGCGTTTCAATTGCTTGTCCTTTTCTGGTTGCCCAGTAGGTCCAGTTTCCGTCATCAAGTGTGGCGTCGGGGCGTATTAGGGTATGTCGGACAATTGGATTCACATTATGATTCCATAATGTGAATCCATCCTTGGTTTTGAATACCCAAGTTTCATGGCTTTCTTTCCCGTTGCTTAGTTTGACCGTTCCGTGTCCGAAATAGTTTCTTAGATTTTCGTAACTTGCCATTCCGCATCTCGAATCTGTCCATGCCCGTAACATTTCAAAAACTATGTGGTCTAGTTTTCTGAAGGTCTCAGATGAGACTACCCCTGAGTAATAGTTAGACCATCCCCGAATCATCGGGTTTAGCTTACTAATCAAGGCTGATTGGGGTGCAGTTTTATGTTGTTTGATTACACCTTTTATCACTTCTGTATGGGCTTTAACTGCTTTGTTGCTGGGTTTAATGTGGGTTGGGTGTCCGATTAATCGGCTTGCTATCCCGCCTGTCTTCCCAGATATGTGTTTTCCAACTGGGTATTGCCTGATATTGAATCCGAGAAAATCAAACCCAGGCTCTTGGGTTTTGCCATCATACTCAATCCTATTGAGTGTATGACCAATTCGAGTCTTTTCAGGTTGGATTTCTAATCCCACTGGCTTTAACCATTCAGAAATGGCAATGGGGCACTGTTCAATGATTCCTAAGTCTTTGGATATGACCACGAAATCATCGGCAGATCGCATAAGGTTAACCTGAATAGCTGTTCCTTTGTTTGGATACATTTCTTTAATTAACCTTTCCATTCCCAACAGTGCGATGTTGGCGAGTATTGGACTTATTACCCCTCCTTGGGGTGTCCCTGCTTCTGTCTCCTCAAATACGCCGTTATCTAGTACACCCGCTTTTAACAATTGTTTCAGGTCTTTCTTCAGGCTACTTGGACAATGAATTTTGGTCAGTAGATAATCATGGTTTATTCGGTCAAAACATTTCGCTATGTGTTAGGGGTCGAGAATGGAGTCACCACCATCCCCTCCCATTCAGAACCATACGTGAAAGTTTCCCTTCATACGGCTCCTGGTGTGGATACCCTGTTTTGTCAAAGGAGCAGAATCAAGAGACCTGCTTTTTACTTCGATGTTCAGAGCTATATGCACCACGTAGTCTTTAAACTCGTCCTCGCCATTATACTCTTACTGACCGCAGT
>NZ_JBIMLI010000281.1:0-2562 GCF_051859755.1 Limnospira sp. | reverse complement strand
GACTAAAGTCCCCCTGTCGCGTTTCCTCCCCGGTCTAAAGACACGGGGCTTCCACGCTCCCAAGAGGTTTACGTGATCAAGACGGTCTTAGCGGGTTGGTTTAAAGTTCGAGCATTGGATTGTCCTCCAACCAGAACCTATAGCAGTTAGTGCTAGTATTTTCACCTAAGCCAAGGGATGCGAGATGCAATGCCTAGTCCGGCGGTGTCTATACTAGCCCTAGGGTTGGCTATGGTTTGGTTGGGGGCTTTTGGTGTGGGGTAGGATTAAGAAAGTTGATGGAGAAAGAAGGCGATCGCCGCGCTACCGAGGGGAACGGTTAAATTATCAATACCTAATTTAGATACCATTTCCAACAGGGTAGCACCGAGGGCGACGGCTAGGGAGATACTCCAAATTTGCCAGGTGTTACCATAGACTGGCAGTAAAATTAGGGTGGATATTATAAAACTGGTTAAAGTCATGGTGAGGGAACCTTCCCAACTTTTTTGGCTTCCCCAGATCTGATATTTATGGTAACCGAATTTCTGACCTATGGTGGCGGCGAGACCATCTCCCCAGGTCATGACTAAAATACCTAGGGCGGCGTAGTGGGGTTGTTGGCGCGGCCAAAAACAGGCGATCAGAATACCAATGCTGATGGCGTAAAAAAATGTCCCTAAACTTTGGCGACCGACACTATTAACACTGGGGAGAATGGGGACTTTTAGGGAAATTAAGGCGATCGCTGCTGATAATACCCCGGCTGCTATACCGATGGAAGCGGGGATATCCAGCCACCAAGCTAATAAAATCACGTTTCCGGTCCCAATATGCACCACCTTTCGGGATATTTCTGGATCTACCGAAAATAGGCGGTTGAGTCCTTCAGCAATAATCAGGACTAAGGCTAACCATAGACCCACCAGAGAGATATGAAGCCAAATGTTGGGATTTGCAGTTAAATCAGAAAGCATAAATTCACAGTAGTGTATAAAATAGGAAACCAAATTCAGAATATATTGGGTTATGTTTCAAGCTCCAAGTTTGTCAATTGTCAAGATAAACTAATACTGAGATTATCTAACTGTCTGGGATATGTCCATGTCTGAAGCCGATCTCCCCCTGAATCAATCCCCCGATGAAGCAGCCATCCCAGAGTATGAAGCTGGTGTGGCGCAGCCGCTGACCCACATTTCCCACACAGGGGATGATGATTGGGAAACGGTGAATTTTCCTGATGCGATCGCTATTGATCAAATTCCTCTGGTTACAGAATCCCCAGAAAATGCCTCTGTTAGGGCGGAAGGAACAGCGCCCCAGATAGCTACTGGCGGGATTAATGAGCTTGAGGGTAGTGCGGAAACTCCTCTGATTAAAGCACTTCACGCTTGTAACCGGGATTTAATCGATCGCATTGCTGAACTGTCCGAACAACTGGAAGATTGTCATCAACAGTTAAGGGAACACAAAAGTAATTCTGATCAACAATTGCAGGAACTAGATTTTACCCGCGCACAGGTGAATCGTCTGTTCAAAAAGCTAGATGTTGCTAACCGGGTGATTCGACAACAGCAGGTTTTGGTAGAGAACCTGACTGAACAGTGGGATACGAGTCAAACTCGCATGGCTCAGATGGAAAGAGAATGTGCAATGACCCGTCAAGGTTACAATGAACAGTCCCACGAATTAGTCAGGGTTCAAAATACCTGCCGTGAGTTGCGATCGCGTTTACAACGCCAACAACGCTACACTCTTGAGTTTAAGGCGGCTTTGGATATGATGAAGGAAATTCGCCAATCTGCTGTAAGCCCAAATCCTGAGTTAATCGTTGATTCACCCTCGCCAGAGGTCAATTGTACTGATGATGAGGTATCATCGCCATCCTTTGTGATTGATTCCCAGACCATGAATTTATCTAAGGCTTCACCTGTTCAACCTTGGTCTGCTCAATTCGCACAACAAGGGTCATCGGTAGAGGAGTCAGACGAATTAACAACACCTACCCAAGGTGATGATAACCCTACCCCAGTTATGCCGCCCTTACTATCAACTAAGGAGGGTTTAGGATCTCAGGGAGAATCACCAAAGTCCGATGTTTCCGATTCCGAGGCGATCGCACCCCCACCCTCTACAGAGATATCTATTGAGTCAATTGTTCCGCCGGGTGAACCCGTGCTGGAAGAGTGGCCGAAACCTCGATTGGTAGATGAGGAACTACAGCGTATCCGCTTGGAATATGCCGCACCAGAGCCAGTAGAGGAATCAGTGGCTAACCCTCAACTAGCCGGGGTGGGGTCTGGACCAAACGGGGATAATTGGCCGGCACCTTTAATCTATCCCCAGCATCGCCGGAAGTTGGAGTCTTGGTCTGCTATTCAATTACCGACTTTCCCAAATAAGAAGGTTGAGGAAGCCGTGGAATTTTGAGTGATCGGGTCCGGTGCTGTAGCTGCTTCCAGGGTTGCTATGTGTGATATACTGATCGCCATTTGCTATTGATAAATAGTCAGTGCGAGACGTTTAGGAGTGAAATAAGGCTGCAATGCCTGAAATAACCTCCTAGAGGGAAAATTAGACCTT
>NZ_JBIMLI010000280.1:0-2567 GCF_051859755.1 Limnospira sp. | reverse complement strand
GATTAGGGGTCGAGAGTGAAGTCGCCTTCACCCCCTCCCATTCAGAACCGTACATGAGACTTTCACCTCATACGGCTCCTAGTCTGACTGCCTCTCTGTTAAGAGTACAACAACCTCTCTTCATCAAGAGCTGTTTTATCATCGTGACAGTGGCGATGTAGTAACTGAAGGTTCTTGTATTCATCCTTTCCGCCTTGGCTTCGAGGTACAATGTGGTCTACTTCAACTATATCTGATGGGGTAAAGTATTGCCCACACCAGGTACACTTGCCTTTTTGCTTTTTAAGTAGTTTTGCTACCCTATTTGGCGTGTCGATTGCTTGTCCTTTCCTGGTTGCCCAGTAAGTCCAGTTTCCGTCGTATGGTGTTGCTTCCGGGCGTATTAGGGTATGTCTGACAATTGGAGTCCAATTATGTTTCCATAATGTGAATCCATCTTTAGTCTGGAATAACCAAGATTCATGCCTTTCTTTCCCATTACTAAGTTTAACCGTTCCATGTCTGAAATAGTTTCCTAGCTTATCGTAACTTGCCTTTCTGCATCTTGATTCTGTCCATGCCCGCAACATTTGCCAAACTATGTGGTCTAGCTTTGTGAAGGTCTCTGTTGAGACTACCCCTGAATAGTAGTTTGA
Organism: Limnospira sp.; assembly: GCF_051859755.1. Classification (NCBI taxonomy): domain Bacteria; kingdom Bacillati; phylum Cyanobacteriota; class Cyanophyceae; order Oscillatoriales; family Sirenicapillariaceae; genus Limnospira; species Limnospira sp. Next base: position 1,932 of record NZ_JBIMLI010000280.1, on the reverse strand, counting down.
CCATCCCCTTATGATTGGGTTTAGTCTGCTAATCAGGGCTGACTGGGGTGCAGTTTTATGTTGTTTAATTACACCCTTAATCACTTCAGTGTGGGCTTTAACTGCTTTCTTGCTGGGTTTGATGTGGGTTTTGTGACCGATTAATCGGCTTGCCATTCCCCCTGTTTTCCCAGATTTATATTTTCCTACCGGATATTGCCTGATATTGAATCCTAGAAAATCAAACCCGGGTTCTTCAGGCTTGCCATTATACTCAATGGGATTGAGCGTGTGGCAAATTCGAGTCTTTTCAGGTTTAATCTCTAATCCTACAGGTTTTAACCATTCAGAAATTGCAGTCTTGCACTGTTCAATGATTTCAAGGTCTTTTGATATAACTACAAAATCATCGGCGTATCTTATAAGGTTCACCTGAATGGCTGTTCCTTTATTTGGATACATTTCCTTAACTAGCCTCTCCATTCCCAACAGTGCGATGTTGGCGAGTATTGGACTTATTACCCCTCCTTGGGGTGTCCCTGATTCTGTATCCTCGAATACACCGTTATCTAGCACCCCTGCTTTAAGCCATTGTTTCAGGTCTCTTTTCAAGCTGCTTGGACAATGAATTTTGGACAGTAGATAATCATGGTTTATTCGGTCAAAGCATTTTGTTATATCAGCGTCTAACACAAAATAACTGCTGTGTTTGATACACAGATAGATTCGTGCTATCGCATCCTGGGCGGACCGTCCAGGACGGAATCCGTAACTTGTGCCTTCAAACTTCGATTCCCATTCAGGTTCGAGAGCCGACTTAACCAAGGCTTGCCTTGCTCTATCTTGGATGGTGGGTATTCCCAGAGGGCGTTTTTCATCCCTTCCAGGTTTTGGAATCCACACCCTACGCAGCGGTTTTGCTTTGAGATTTCCTTTAATATTCTCAGCAAGTTCAAGCCTTTGCCTTGGGGAGATTACTCTCATTCCATCGACACCGGCTGTCTTTTTGCCTTGATTATCTTGAGTCACTCGTCGCACTACTAGAAGCTGGGCATAATATGACTTCACCAATAGACGTTGCAACTTTCTAGCCTTTGCATCCTGTCCCGATTTAGCTGCTTGAAATATCCTCTTTTGGAGCTTAAAGACGTATCGCTGAACCTTGGCCCAGTTAATACTTCTCCATACATTCGTAGTCTTTGTAAGTTTTGGTTTCCCAAATCCCTTACTTTCTCTCGATTTCGTCATTTTGACTCCTACTAGACTCTATTCTTACAATCAAACCGTGACCCGTTAGCATATCCCTGTCATTACAACCGGGCGTTTGGCTTTTGGTCACATCTCACATCCTCTAGGACTTGCGGTTACACTTATCCCTACTGAGGTATCGACCATACTCTCAGAGTCCAGGAGGACTTAAAACGTTCCGTTTATATGGGCATTCCATCTTTAGATTTGTCCTCTCCACCGGGGTACTTTAAAGGTCTGTGTAGGTAGTGAAAGGATTCTCCTACTTTTCCCCTTACTCTTTTGAGCGCAGCGTATCAACCTATTTCGCTACAATCTACTTACGATGGTTCAGGCCAGACATTCGGTTTCCCTAATCATGGATGGTTGGCAGTGGTCGCGTCTGGTAGTTGGTTCTACTTCACGCCTTCCGTTCCCCGCTTCAATCCCAGGGGTGTGAGTCCTGAAACTGGGGGTGGCTATCGCCGTTACCCTCATCTCTGTGTCGTCCCATTTCGTTATGTTAAGAGTTGTTACGAGTTGTTACAGAGTGTATTGACCTTGGGTTCCCTGCCTTGATTTTTTATCGTATGATACTAATCATTGGGACATATAAACAGTTATAGGGATGGTCAGGAGTGCGCTCCTTATATTCAACCAAGGGGCTGAATTCCCTACCAGGCGGTTATTTCGGGCATTGCAGCCCTATTTCATGCCTGAACGTCT
>NZ_JBIMLI010000279.1:0-2571 GCF_051859755.1 Limnospira sp. | reverse complement strand
CCGACAGTCCCGGACGAAGCCAGAAATAAACATCAAGATCCGGCTATGTCCGGTTTTGTTTAAGTTTTATAGAGCAGTAATCATGATATTGATGCCGGGAAAAAGCTACAGAGGTACACTTCCACCCCTGACACGACACCAGGAAGAACTTAGCGATCGCCTACGACAAGATGTAGAAGCGATCGCCGGGACCGGAGAACATAACTATATATATTACGATAATCTTCTTAAAACTGAGGCTTACCTAGAAAGTAGACTGACCCAAGCTGGTTATACAGTCCAACGCCAAGAATATCTGATTGGCGATCGCCAATTTACCAATTTAGAGGTAGAAATACCAGGGGAAGCCCTGGGGGAAGAAATTATAGTGATTGGGGCTCACTATGATTCTGTGGTAGGCTCTCCTGGGGCTAATGATAACGGATCAGGAGCGGCGGCGGTCTTAGCACTAGCCGATTATTTCGCGGCAACCCATCCCCAAAAAACTCTAAGATTTGTGGAATTTGTGAATGAAGAACCACCCTTTAGCTGGACTCCAGACATGGGAAGTTGGGTTTATGCAAAGCGATCGCGAGAAAGAAATGAGAAAATAGTGGCGATGCTGAGTTTAGAAACAATGGGCTACTACTCGGACACTCCTGGAAGTCAAACCTACCCCCTGGGGCTATTAAATAATATTTACCCGATCACTGGAAACTTTATCGCATTTGTTGGTAACTTCGCATCTGGGGGATTAGTCCGGCAAGTAGTTAAGGCATTCCGTACCCATACGCTGTTTCCCTCAGAAGGCTCGATTTTGCCTAATACGGTTCCGGGTGCGGGTTGGTCGGATCATTGGTCTTTCTGGCAGGAGGGTTATCCGGGAATTATGGTCACGGATACGGCTATGTTTCGCTATCCCTACTATCACACCCAGGAAGATACCCCAGCAATGGTTAACTATAACCACCTCGCTAGGGTAGTTTCTGGCTTGGAGGCAGTGATTATGAATCTGGCTAATATTGATTGATTCACCCCCCAGCTAAGAGGTGGGAGTTAGGAGGATAAACTGTCGAGATAGGAGCGATCGCACTCCGGAAATGTCCAGTTTCACAGCAGCCAGAATATCACCGACAGTGCGGGGATTTTCTACGGTACCATCAGCAGTTGAATTAGTTTCACAGGCTTGGAGAAACTCAAACTCATCATCTGATAATGTCACCAGGTGATAATTGCAATCAAACACTGTTTGACTCGGCCAACCATTCAAACAGTAGGTTAACTCAGGAATGGCAGCTAATAAAGCGCTATCATCAGACCAATCTGCCTTGGGTAAAGGGGGACGAGCCAGGAAAAACTCATAATGGCTAACCTTGGGGTCTAATAACTCAATGAGGCGATATAGTTGGCGATCGCTTAAATTTTCGACCCTTTCCATAAGTTCGGGGGATTTACCAACCAGGCGATTAATATCCCAATACTCAGGATTAGAAAAACCGACAAATTCCAATTGAGAGCTATCAATCAGCTCAAACAGAGTGTCAATATTGTAGTCAATTTCTTGGGGATGGACATACATATCAGCAAAACACTCATCTCGCTGATTTTCCAGAGCCCAACGTTCGGACTCATACAGGACCAAACGGTTATCTTCGGGTAAGGCTTCAAAAACTTTGCGCCCCACATTTACGCCGTCCTGATAATCGCCACGTTTGTCCCCTTGTAATAAGGCGATCGCCTGCTGCATAAGTCGCACTTCCCAGCGACCCAACTCAGCATAAACAAATATATGTAATAATCCCCCCGGCGTTAACTTAGAAGCCAAGGCTTGGATACCCCGAATGGGGTCTGGTAGGTGATGGAGTACCCCCACACAGTTAATAAAATCAAACTCCCCCTCCAATTGTCCCACATCATAGAGACTCATCTGTTGAAATTGAGGCTCTGGAGTTCCCGGAGTAGATATCCCGGAGCGGCGACAGCGTTCTTGAGCCGTAGCGATCGCTCCTGAACTCAAATCAATACCCAAAACCTCAGCCTCTGGGTTAAGCTGAATCAGATATTCGGTACTCGAACCGGTGCCGCAACCCGCATCCAAAATCCGAATTTTAGTTTTCTGGGGTTTTTGTCCCGTACAAAATCCATAGGCTGCTGACCAACACCAGCGCCAGTTATAACCCGGTGGCGGTTCATTTAACAAAGGGTCAGGGGGAAAAGGGTAAATATCGTAAAGCCGTTTGACAGCAGCGCTAATTTCTTCCATGATCAAAACCAACAGACAACAACCCAAGCAAGCAAGCGAACGTGCTTTTTCAGAATACCTTACAATTGCCCCCAGTAGACCATAAATCTGTGGGGTGTTGGTCATGTAACAAAACTTATCGTTTTTTCTCAGATAAGTTCTGGTAAGTCTATACAATAGGTCTGGATACGCGATTTAATAAAATGCGAGGATTGCAGCCAAAAACATTTTAGCTGTAATTATCTGTAAAAAGATTAACCAGGTTAACAACTCAAGGAGCATGATTTAATCTCAAATTAGGTTAACATTTTACGGCAATACGGTATAATACCAAGTATGGTGCGAGACCT
>NZ_JBIMLI010000278.1:0-2607 GCF_051859755.1 Limnospira sp. | reverse complement strand
CCCGCCCCTACATTACATTGGGCGCGTTATTCGAGGTCGAAATTTGGTGAAATTGGCTGAAAATGCGATCGCACCACCAAAAACGGCGGGAATGCGATCGCACCACCAAAAACCGCTGACTAACGGCTAATATTCCCCGGTATTGAATTTAAACGCCACCAGGTTAAACTCCCCAAAATTAATCCAATTAGACAACTCGCAACCAACTTATAGCTTTGTAGTTTGCCTCGCGCCCTTTGCTTTTTGGGCGGGACTGGAAACCCGGCGGGCATAGGGGATAATTCCCCCTTGTGTTCCCTGGTATCATCTTCCGGGGCTTGACGGGATCTCATATCGTTTTTGCCAGTCTTCTGGGGGCTTCAATCTTGCCGTTTTTTACCATATTTTTAAGCTATTTGACATCCTCCCCCCGCCTAACACGGGGATTCCCAGTAGGGGGAGGGTTTGGCAATCATCCCCTTTGCATCTTTGGCGTGGCGGGAGGTTCGCCCATTCCCCTGTCCGCTACTGGGGGGTGATAACTATTGTAATCCTTTCCCACAGTCGCGGGTTTCACCTCCTCCACCTACCCCAGCCACCTGTCAAAAATTAATTTCCCCTAACCCCTTTTTTTTATCGCTCATCTGTGTTACTATGAATTCTGGCAAATAAGCGGACGTGGCGGAATTGGTAGACGCGCTAGATTTAGGTTCTAGTGTCCTCGCGACGTGAAGGTTCAAGTCCTTTCGTCCGCATTTGATTAACCCTGGATGTAGTGGCGGTTGTGGCTACTGCCTAACCTTCCTATGGACTGGCGAGGCTGGTTGATTTAATCTCCTCCAAACCCCATAGTTGCTCTCACTTGACCATTGATAGGGAAAACTGGTCTAATAGCGATCGCATTTCCGATTAACTTCGGTCAGTTAATCACAAACCGCCCACATATATTCCTGTGCGTTTCCCCTTTATGTTCATCCCCAGCCCTGGTCTACTAGCCCTGTTTAACTTATCCACTTACGAGAGTATCAGTGCCTTAGCCCTGTTAATACTTTCCCTACAACTCCCCGCCACCGCGATTTTACTCTCCCGCCTATTTCGAGGGTTACAGCGTCGCCCACAATTACACATAGCCCCCCCCACCCCAGACCTATTGGGTAAAGTTAGCGTTATTGTCCCCACCCTCAACGAAGCCACCCGCCTCGGTCCTTGTTTATCAGGTTTGACCCTCCAAGGCTATGAAGTACGCGAAATCATCATTGTTGATAGTAACTCAGTCGATGCCACCCAAGATATGGTCATCGCCCAAAGCCAGCGCGACCCTCGTTTCCGCTTAACTACGGATGACCCCTTACCTCCCGGCTGGGTAGGTCGTCCTTGGGCTTTACATACTGGCTTTTTACACACTTCCCCCGCCTCGGAATGGGTTTTGGGTATTGATGCAGACACACAACCTCAACCCGGACTGGTCGCCGCCTTGGTTAGGGCGGCAGAAAATTCTCAATATGACCTGATTTCTCTATCCTCTCAGTTTATCCTTAAATACCCAGGGGAATTGTGGTTACAACCTGCCCTCTTAATTACCCTCGTCTATCGATTTGGCCCCCCCGATACGGCTCCTAAGACCCCGGAACGGGTTATGGCTAATGGCCAATGCTTTTTGTGTCGCCGTGCGGTTTTGGAAGCGTTGAATGGTTACACCACCGCCTCAAATTCCTTTTGTGATGATGTGACTTTGGCGAGAAATGCTGCTAAAAAAGGCTTTCGCGTCGGGTTTTGGGATGGGGCGGCGCTGCTGAAGGTGCGGATGTATGATGGGTTTATGGATACTTGGTCTGGCTGGGGGCGATCGCTTGATTTAAAGGATGCTTCTTCTAGGGCGGGACTATGGGCGGATCTCGGTTTCCTATTATGCTGTCAGGGTCTACCCCTGTTTGTGTTAACTATCGGCTTGGCTTTGGGGTTACTCTCTCCCCACCATAACCCTATATTTACCTGTCTATGGCGCTTAAATGCTTTCCTCTTTATTATCCGTGTCGCTTTGTCGGGTGCGATCGCTTCTTCATATAATTTCAGCCAAGCACAAGCTAAATGGGTCTTCTGGCTATCTCCCCTCGCTGACCCCCTCGCTGTTTTCCGCCTCTTTCTCTCGGCTACCCAAAGACCTACCCAGTGGCGAGGACGCTACTATGAATAATTCCGGTCAAAGTCCCTCTCCCCTCTGGGATCCAGATTTAGGGTGAGGGCAATGTATCGGTGAGGGCAATGTATCTAGGAGAAAGCCCTAGGGTGAGGGCAATTTATTAAGGGACTAATTACCTCTCAAAGTCCCTCTCCCCTCTGGGATCCAGATTTAGGGTGAGGGCAATGTATCTAGGAGAGAGACCTAGGGTGAGGGCAATGTATCTAGGAGAAGGACCTAGGGTGAGGGCAATTTATTAAGGGACTGATAACCTCTCAAAGTCCCTCTCCCCTCTGGGATCCAGATTTAGGGTGAGGGCAATGTATCTAGGAGAGAGACCTAGGGTGAGGGCAATTTATTAAGGGACTAATTACCTCTCAAAGTCCCTCTCCCCTCTGGGATCCAGATTTAGGGTGAGGGCAATGTATCTGGGAGAGAGACCTAGGGTG
>NZ_JBIMLI010000277.1:0-2619 GCF_051859755.1 Limnospira sp. | reverse complement strand
GAGCAGTTTGATTCTCTCCATGATGCCATGGATTCCGTTCTCAAAGCTGCGTCCTAACCACCTTGACTAATACTATATCTGGATGTGACGCACCCTACGAGCCGTGTGAGGTGAAAGTCTCAAGCACGGTTTTGCATGGGAGGGGGAGATGGTGACATCTCTCTCGACCCCTACTATGGGTGTGCTGGAAGCGTGGCGTGTATTTTGCCAAGGTTGAAGCAGCAGGCACCAGTCAAGAGTGCCCTCAATGCTCAACAGCGGTCAAGAAAGACCTCAGTATCCGGGTTCATAAATGTCCTGAGTGCGGCTACATCACCAATCGCGACGTGGCCGCCGCCCAAGTCATTCGGAACCGAGGGATTGCAGCGGCAGGGCTTACCGTCAAGAAGCTCGGTGAGGGTAAAGTCGTTGGACTCCCGTAGAACTGCGAATCCCCGCGCCTTTAGGCCGGGGAGTGTCAATCTTTTATCCAAGGGTGGGTTGATTAATCCCAACTAACTAAGGGCCTGATTCCTCAAACCAAGCCCTCGCGCCGCCTAACTCCCCGGTGACAGGCGCGACAGGCGAAACCCGCCACTAACCCTAATGGGAGTGTCAACTATATTATGTGGCTTCACCTACCTACTTTAAGGAGAGGTCGAAGCCCGTTCTGTCAATTCCGCACCAGTTTGACCATTACTGGTCGGAACGCTACCATTGCGGGGTTGGATGACTCCATAACCACCATGATGCGATCGCTGATAGATTACATTAATCTCATCAGTTTCAGCATTACGGAACATATAAAAATCATGATCAATAAGCTGCAACTGTTCTAATGCTTCTTGAATGCTCATGGGAGGCATGGCAAAATATTTCGTCCGCACCACTTCTTCTGGAAGTTTCACAGTGCGATCGCCAATTAAATCATCAACAATGGGCTTCTGTGCAACCACTTCACCAGTCTTAGGAAGCTGATATTGTTTCGCCATGCGTTTTTCTTTGTACTTACGCAATTGACGAGCAATTTTATCTGCTACTAGGTCAATACTGGCATAGAGATTTTCACTGCTTTCTTGAGCACGAATAACTGTGCCATTGGCATAAATCGTGACTTCAGCAGTTTGTCTTGGATTTATCCGAGGGTTCCGAGCCACAGATAAATGGACATCCACTTCGTTTGTCAATTGCTGAAAGTGACTAACAGCTTTGGCAATTTTCTGTTGTACATACTCGTGAATAGCATCGGTAATTTCAAGATTTTTACCCTGGATAACAAGCTTCATACAGCTCCCTCCCGATCATAGTGTGGGCTTAACTTCACCTTAACATTTTGCATTTCAGAAATGTAATTTCTTTAAAATCCTTTGCATCTCTTGACAATTCTTGATGGGTCAATTCACAGATCATCCTATTCAATCATCCATGATTGTCCAGAATATAACTGGCCGACCTATCACCTGGTTTTTCAGTCGTTCCACAGCGGTAGACTCCGGTTAAGAATTACTTTGATGATGCCCTTTGGTTCCCCCAAAATAAGGAAATTGTCGCAACTTAGTAGTGTCGAGAGAGAAGTCACCTTCTCCCCCTCCCATACAAAACCGTACGTGATAGTTTCCCATCATACGGCTCCTAGTCTGATTGCTCCATTGTTAGGGATACAGCGTTGGCATTGTCAAGTGCCGTCTTATCATCGTGACAGTAAAATCCTTTGCATCTCTTGACAATTCTTGATGGGTCAATTCACAGATCATCCTATTCAATCATCCATGATTGTCCAGAATATAACTGGCCGACCTATCACCTGGTTTTTCAGTCGTTCCACAGCGGTAGACTCCGGTTAAGAATTACTTTGATGATGCCCTTTGGTTCCCCCAAAATAAGGAAATTGTCGCAACTTAGTAGTGTCGAGAGAGAAGTCACCTTCTCCCCCTCCCATACAAAACCGTACGTGATAGTTTCCCATCATACGGCTCCTAGTCTGATTGCTCCATTGTTAGGGATACAGCGTTGGCATTGTCAAGTGCCGTCTTATCATCGTGACAGTGGCGGTGTAGTAGTTGAAGATTTTTGTATTCGTCCTTTCCGCCGAGACTTCGAGGTACAATGTGGTCTATTTCAACTATGTCTGATGGGGTAAAGTATTGCCCACACCAGGTACACTTGCCTTTTTGCTTCTTGAGTAGTTTTGCTACCCTTGTTGGCGTGTCGATTGCTTGTCCTTTTCTGGTTGCCCAATAAGTCCAATTTCCGTCGTATGGTGTTGCTTCAGGGCGTATTGTGGTATGTCTGGCAATCGGAGTGTAGCTATGTTTCCATAGTGTGTGTCCATCCTTGGTCTGGAATAACCAAGATTCATGCCTTTCTACCTCATTGCTAAGTTTAACTGTTCCATGTCTGAAATAGTTTCCTAGCTTCTCGTAAACTTGCCTTTCCGCATCTTGATACTGTCCATGCCCGTAACATCTGCCAGATTATATTGTCTAGCTTACCGAAGGTCTCTGATGAGACGACTCCTGAATAATAGTTTGACCATCCCCGAATAATCGGGTTTAGTTTGTTTATCAGGGCTGATTGAGGTGCTGTTTTATGTTGTTTGATTACACCTTTAATCACTTCTGTATGGGCTTTAACTGCTTT
>NZ_JBIMLI010000276.1:0-2648 GCF_051859755.1 Limnospira sp. | reverse complement strand
TTGGGACATATAAACAGTTATAGGGATGGTCAGGAGTGCGCTCCTTATATTCAACCAAGGGGTTGAAATCCCCACCGGGCAGTTATTTCAGGTGTTGCAACCTTATTTCATGCCCGAACGTTTCGCACCAAATCATAGAATATAGCATTGAGGATCTCATGTTAGCCCAATTGCTCAAAATTGACATTCAGCTAACCAGTAGGCGCGAGGCTTCTTGGTTTTTTTGCCAGTTGGGCGATCGCCAAAATTATAGACTGTTTCCAGTTTTTCTGATGAAACCGGAAACTTCTGGAGTTTTTGTTGAACTTTGGTTATCCTGGTGTGAGCGGCGCGATATTATGTTATGGGGTCAAAACGCAAAATTACTAATTGGTTAGAACGTAACTGGGTAACTCCGGCTTATGCTGGTTGGCTGTTAGGGTTTCTGACGGTTTTTTTCTTTGGGGCTGCTACTAATACTATGGCAGGGTGGCTGTATGTGATTAGTGGTATGGGGTTGGCTTTGTTATTGGCCGCGGCAATTCTGCCAGGGCGGAGTCTTCGTCCCCTTCAGGTTCGCCGCTACCCTATTACTCCGGTCAGTGTGGGCTCGCGCCTCACTTTTGAACTGGAAATCGAAAACCAGTCGAAAAAATCTTGTCCCCTATTTCAAATTTACGATCGCCTCCCCACAGAGTTGGGAGATGCTTCGGAGTCTATTGATGTCATTGGACCCGGACAAGTTTATCACTGGAAATATTCCCGTATTACTAAACGCCGGGGGATTTACCATTGGTCTGGGGTGAGACTGCGATCGGCTTCTCCCCTGGGGTTATTTTGGTGTAGTCGCGATCGCCAAGTTCCTGCTACAGCTATTGTTTATCCCACCGTATTGCCTTTAACTGCTTGTCCTATTGTTGATAGCATTGAAGTAGACCAAGGTCCAGAGATTTACTCTTGCTTTCGCCTTGATCAAGCCACAGAAGGCATTACTCGCACTTTACGCCCTTATCGTATCGGCGACCCTACTAGACTGATTCATTGGCGTTCTAGTGCTCGCTATGGGGATCTACGAGTCCGAGAATTGGAGGTCGCTATTGGGGGTCAGGAAGTAGTTATTTGTCTTGATAGTGCATTTTCTTGGGACCATACCGATTTTGAAACCGCCGTTTCTGTGGCTGCTTCTCTTTATTTCTACGCTCGTCGCGCTCAACTTAATGTACGGCTATGGACTGCCTCCGACGGACTGGTGGAAGGCAATTGGGGCGTTCTCTCCGTTTTGGCTGGGGTTATTGCGGGTCAATCTAATAGCACCATTGACCGCCCTGATGTTCCACTGATTTGGATTACTCAAAATTCTGACAGTATCATGAGCCTTTCCCCTCAGAGTCGTTGGCTACTTTGGCCACTGCCTGCCCCACAAAATCATGGCGCGCGCTCCGGGTTGGGGATGCAATATGGCTCCGATGCGATCGCTCCCTGTCCCGGTGTAAGGATTAATCCCGCTGAACCTCTGGTTCCACAATTGCAGGCCCAAAATAATTGACTTTGACAAGCCGCCCGGCGGGTTTAGTAAGTTAGCCGATGGGAATCATCCCTGAATGCAGAACCATCCCCTAAATGGGCATTAAAGCGCGGTATTCTCAAAACTAATTGCACCAAGATACTGGGGTTTACCTGCCACCGGGTAGGAGATAAGCCGAGGGGGCAGACCTTCACAAACCAAAGTTAGCCCGACTAGATTTGTTTTAGTGACCGTTGATGGTATATGATCAGGATATTGTAAAGTTTTATGTAGGCTCGCTCATAAATTTGTCCCGTTCAAGACAAATCGAGAAGCCTAGATATTTGAGAGAGGAGAAAACACAATGGCTTTTGAACTTCCCAGTTTACCTTTTGATCAGGATGCACTAGAGTCTAGCAAAATGTCCGCTAATACTCTATCCTACCATCATGGTAAGCACCATGCAGCTTATGTCAAAAACCTTAATGCTGCTATTGAAGGTACAGACATGGCTAATATGTCCCTGGAAGAGATCATCAAAGCCACTTACAATGATCCTTCTAAGTCTGGTATATTTAATAACGCTGCCCAAGTCTGGAATCACAGTTTCTTCTGGAAGTGCCTCAAGCCCAATGGTGGTGGTCAACCTACAGGAGCTTTGGCTGACAAGATTCAAGCAGATTTCGGTAGCTTTGACGCATTCATTCAAGAATTTAAGAACGCAGCGGCTACCCAGTTCGGTAGTGGTTGGGCTTGGCTAGTCCTGGATAATGGCACACTGAAAGTTACCAAGACTGCTAATGCTGTTAACCCCATGGTTGAGGGTAAAACTCCCCTGCTAACTCTCGATGTTTGGGAACACGCCTACTATCTGGACTTCCAAAATGCGCGGCCAGGTTTCATCGATAACTTTATCGAAAATCTGGTTAACTGGGACTTTGTAGCTGAAAATCTCGCGTCTGCCAGCTAATATCTTTGATATTCCTTTCAGCCAACCTAGCTAACCTGCTCTAGCTTAATCTGTACCCCCCCTCAAAGGCAATATTGGGGGGCGGTCAGTTGAGAGGGGCGGGTAATTTTTGATTATTTATAGCACAAGACAGAACACTTAGGACGTATAATGGAGAGGACGAGATGACTAAGAAGACCAAAAATGCCAGCCCCC
>NZ_JBIMLI010000275.1:0-2698 GCF_051859755.1 Limnospira sp. | reverse complement strand
TACCTACCCGCCAAACCTTCTTTAATGATTTGCGCGCGCTTACCCAGACTGTACGCTGAGACAGTTGGGACCACCTTCTGACCTTTATGCTTGAGGGTCTCGAGTTAGACATCCCACCCGATAGCAGTTGAATTTCCCAAATGAGAATTGCTGTTCTGACGCACCCTACCAGGCGATCGCACCCGATCGCCTGGTAGGATATTAACTATCTGTAATTGGTAAATTGTAGTGCTACGGGGAAATCTTCCTGCTTGAGATATCTAATTATCTCCTGTAAATCATCTTTAGACTTACTAGAAACCCGCACCGCATCACCTTGGATAGAAGCCTGAGATTTTTTGAAATTATCTTTAATAATCTTGGTAATCTGTTTAGCCACATCCTTGCTAATCCCTTTTTTCAGGGTAATTTCTTGGCGGACTCGGTTTCCACTAGCTGACTCAACCTTTCCATAATCAAAAATTTTGAGGGATAGATTACGTTTAGCAGCCTTAGTTTGCATAATCGTATGGACCGCATCAAGAGTAAACTCGCTGTCGGTATTGACAACAATTACCTCATCACCAAGTTCTAGGGTAGTGTTAGTATCTTTCAAATCGTAGCGACTAATAATTTCTCGTTTGGCTTGGTCTAGTGCATTGACCAATTCTTGACGGTCGAAATCGCTGACAATATCGAAAGAAGATGTTGAAGCCATAAGCCTTCGTTGCTATGTAATGTTCTACTGATTTCTTAGGACAAGGATTCTAACCCCAAACATCCAAATATGCAACAATTTTGATAAAAAGCCGTCCCCAGCTAGGCTAAAGGACGGGTCTTTGTATCCAATTTTTCGGTAACAGCAGTCTGATTTTGGCATTGAACAGCAAATCAGGCCTTATGGGGTGAGATAGCTTATATCTCTGAGAACTTGCCCCAATAGATCTATACCAACTAAGTGCCACTGGCAACCTCTGGCTTCAATCCAAATAGAACAAAGTTACCACCTTCCGCTGATTTTCGGCTTCTTCACAGGTCCTCAGCAAAGTATCACTGTCATGAAAAGCAAAACATATCAACTGCTGACACCGGGAAATAATTTCCTGATTGCAGGAGGAACTAGCTTCGGCCAAAGATAAGGTATCTCCAGAGGGATTTTCGACCAAATGGATGACCTGTTCTAGCTGTGACCGTGACTCGCGAGGCTGACGTTCGAGACTTTGAGGTAGAATGACTGTTAAAAGATTAGGATCAGCCCGCATTGCCCCTCTAATGGCGGCTGAGTTAGTCCCGGTTGCACCGGAGGTAATCAGATGGTTTCCCCCCAAAACTAGGGCATAACTCATCATCTCAATCAAATTCTGATGGGTTAAGGGAATATGGCGGGAACCGAGTAAGGCAATGCGCTTGGAGCCGGTTTGCTGAATGGCTGCAAGTTCTTCTAAAAATTCATCTACTCTGGGCAAATTGATGGACTGACTCAAGGATACTCTTATATATTTACCAAGAATTAGGGGTCGAGATAGACCTCACGGTCTACCCCTCCCATTCAGAACCGGACGTGAGACTTTCACCTCATCCGGCTCTTAGTCTGATTGTTCCATTGTTAAGGATACAGCTTTGGCGTTGTTTTTGTCAAGCGCCGTTTTATTATCGTGACAGTGACGGTGCAATAATTGAAGATTCTTGTATTCATCCTTTCCACCTAAGTTTCGAGGTACAATGTGGTCTACTTCAACTCAATCTGATGGTGCAAAATACTGTCCACACCAGGAACACCTGCCTTTTTGCTTTTTGAGTAGTTTCGCTACCCTTGTTGGCGTATCGATTGCTTGTCCTTTTCTGGTTGCCCAATAAGTCCAATTTCCGTCGTATGGTGTCGCTTCTGGGCGTACTAGGGTATGTCTGGCAATTGGGGTCCAATTATGTTTCCACAATTGGAGTCCCTCTTTAGTTTTAAACAACCAAGTTTCATGCCTTTCTTTTCCGTTGCTAAGTTTAACCGTTTCCTGCTGGAAGTAGTTCCTTCACTTTTCATGATTCGCCTTTCCGCATCTTGATACTGTCCATGCCCTTAGCATCTTCCAGACTATATGGTCTAGTTTGTTGAAGGTCTCTGTTGAGACTACTCCTGAATAGTAGTTTGACCATCCCCTTATAATTGGGTTTAGTCTACTTATCAGAGCTGGTTGGGGTGCCGTTTTATGTTGTTTTATTACACCCTTTATCACTTCAATTTGGGCTTTAACTGCTTTGTTACTGGGTTTAATATGGGTTTTGTGACCGATTAATCTGCTTCCTCTTCCCCCTGTTTTCCCAGATTTATATTTTCCTACCGGATATTGCCTGATATTGAATCCTCGAAAATTAAACCCCGGTTCCTCAATCTTGCCGTTATACTCAATAGGATTGAGTGTGTTACAAATTCGAGTTTTTTCGGGTTTAATTTCTAGTCCTACAGGTTCTAACCATTCAGAAATTGCAGTTTGGCACTGTTCGATGATTTTTAAGTCTTTTGAGATGACCACAAAATCATCGGCATATCTTATAAAGTTCACCTGGGTGGTTGTTCCTTTATTGGGATACATTTCTTTAACTAACCTTTCCATTCCCAACAGTGCGATGTTGGCGAGTATTGGATTTATAGCATTAGTCAAGGTGGTTAGGACGCAGCTTGGAGAACGGAATCCATGGCATCATGGAGAGAATCAAACTGCTC
>NZ_JBIMLI010000274.1:0-2729 GCF_051859755.1 Limnospira sp. | reverse complement strand
TCGTGGTTGAAAGCCCGCATTCGCCATTGTATTGAGCAGTTTGATTCTCTCCATGATGCCATGGATTCCGTTCTCAACACTGCGTCCTAACCACCTTGACTAATGCTATAAGTAATGAAATTGGCATAATGCAAGGCACAGAAGCCTAATATACTTCCAGCCTAAAAGAGGTATAAGAGGCAAGGGAAAGTCCCAGAAGGGTTAACGAAAGTGAATCTCCCCAAGCTCCGTTATCCATTTAAATGTGAAATAAGGCTGATACACATTAACCAAAAGGTGAGCAGAGGGGTAATCAGATGTCTTCGCTGATTACGGAAGGACAAAGCCTCTGTCGGAGCATAGGAGGAACCCAACTGGAACGAAGGTTCTACGCACGAAACACGGTAAACCCTATGAGTTCTCAAAGGTCGAATGAGTAAATCAACCGTAAGGAAGATGAATAACTCAGAGGGTATAGGAGGTTGGAAAAAGCGAATGTCCCTGTGTAATGCAGAGAATAGGGGTTCAAGATTTGCCTCACATCGAAAGATGGCAGACTTCCAACTGGTCTTAAACGATAAACATTTGTGAGGAATCCCAACCGAGATGAAAGATGGAACCAGCAATGGTATTGGAGTCAAGGAACAAGCTTTGGAATGGGCGGACATCAATTGGAAGTCCATAAAGAAGAATGTTAGGAAACTAAGACAGAGAATTTATCGAGCAACTCAGAACGGTGAGTGGAAAAAGGTCAAAAGCCTTATGAAACTCATGATACGCAGTTACTCCAACCTGCTACTGTCAGTAAGACGAGTAACCCAAGAAAACCAGGGAAAAAGCACGGCTGGGATTGATAAACAGACGGCTCTAACCCATCAGGAAAGGGTGAAACTGGTCGGGGAAATGACAAAATACACACCCGGGAAGGCTTCGCCAACTAGGAGAGTGTATATACCAAAAGCAAACGGAAAAAGGAGACCGCTCGGAATTCCCACAATTAAAGACCGAGTTCGACAAGCAGTAGTCAAGAATTCCTATGAACCGCATTTCGAGGCTAGGTTTGAAGCCAATTCCTATGGCTTTCGACCGGGGAGAAGCGCCCATGACGCTATCGATCAATGCTTCCTCCGACTTCAAGGAGGAAAGGACACATGGGTGCTAGACGCGGATATTAAAGGGGCTTTTGACAACATAAACCATGAATTCATACTCAAAGCCGTAGGTAATTTACCAGGTAGAGAGATAATCAAACAATGGCTGAAAGCAGGATATGTTGAGGCAGAGATATTCAACGCAACAGAAAGCGGAACACCCCAAGGCGGTATAATAAGCCCACTATTAGCAAACATTGCCCTAGATGGATTAGACGAACTTCTCAAAAAGTATCAGAAAATAACCATCCAAGTTAGGAAGAGTGGCAATCGCCAGGGGCAACAGGAAAGAGTGAAGTCACCGATGTACGGTTACAGTCGCTATGCAGATGACTTCATCATTACTGCTAGATGTGAGGAAGATATCAAAGCCGTGGTACCCATCATCGAAGAATGGTTGAGCAAAAGGGGACTGACTCTAAATAAAGAAAAGACCTCTATCACCCAGATAGCACAAGGGGTTAATTTCCTTGGGTTTAATCTACGTCAGTACAAAGGCAAGCTTCTCATCAAACCTCAAAAAGAAAAAAGAATGCGAGCTTTCCTTCAAAAGTTACGAGATTGGCTCAAAGCCAACAAATCACTTCCCCAGGACGTAGTAATACCAAATATCAACCAACAATTAATCGGATGGGCAAACTACTACAGAACGGGTGTCAGTAAAGCGGTGTTCTCCTATGTTGACCATATGGTTCACAAGATGTTGTGGGCATGGGCAGTCAGGAGGCATCCAACAAAAGGGAAAGAATGGGTTAAGAACAAATACTTCCGCACCAAGGTAAGGAGGCAATGGATATTCGCGGCAGAGGTAAAGGACAGGCGTGGAAATTCCCAAACCGAATCGGTGGTTAAAATCTCTCAAACGCCGATTAAACGCCACGTCAAAGTAAAGGATACCTCATCCCCAGACAATCCCGCCCTAGCCAAATACTGGGAACAGCGATAAACCTCAACAGGGAAGACCCGATGGGATAAAGACTCGAAGTATTACAAAGTGGCTGAAAACCAGAAATAGAAATGTCCAGTATGCGGTGAAAATCTGTTCAACGGAGAAGAACTACACACCCATCACTTAATCAGAGTGAAAGATGGGGGGGACGGATCAAGAATCAAACCTCGTCCACGTACATAAAGCCTGTCATTTACATATACACACAGGCTCACATTCTGATAAGCTAAAGCCTTGAGCCGGATGATGCGAAAGTGTCAAGTCCGGTTCTTAGGAGGGGATGAGATGGTGACATCAATTCCCTACCCGCCATCCTTGCCATCGTCCATGTCTTCAGTTGCCGGCTCTATGGACTCCGAAAGTACAAGTCTGCTATCAAAGAAGATTCGAGTATATCCAGAAACGGCACTAGCTAAAACTTGGTTTCAATGGATATCAGCAGCCAGATGGTGCAACCGATAAGCGATCGCCATACTTAAAACTAAGGTGCGAAACGTTTAGGAGTGAAATAGGGCTGCAATGCCTGAAATAACCTCCTAGAGGGAGATAGACTGAATCAACCCAGTCATCCCTTAACTGTTTATATGTTCCAACGCTCCAATTGCAATGAGGAGCAAGGCAGGAGACTCAAGGTCAATCCCATTTTAAGA
>NZ_JBIMLI010000273.1:0-2751 GCF_051859755.1 Limnospira sp. | reverse complement strand
AGCAGTTTGATTCTCTCCATGATGCCATGGATTCCGTTCTCCAAGCTGCGTCCTAACCACCTTGACTAATGCTATACGTCCTAACTTTTCTGTCTTGTGCTATAGCTCTGAACAAAGAAGGACAAAGCAGCGGTTGGTATCGCTGTGCCACTGACAATGTGGGCATCCACACCAGGAGCCGTGTGAGGTGAAAATCTCAAGCACGGTTTTGAATGGGAGGGGATGGAGGTGACTCCATTCTCGACCCCTACCCGATTTGTTACAGAGCGTGTTGACCTTGGGTTCCCTGCCTAATTTTGGTATCTTGGGATACAAAACTTAGGGACATATAAACAGTTATGGGGTCGGTCAGGAGTGCGTTCCTTGTATTCCGCCTAGGGGATGAAACCCCCACCAGGCGGCTATTTCAGGTATTTCAACCCTATTTCATGCCTGAAGGTTTCGCACTTATGACTTGTTTCTGGGTTTCATCCTCAGTTTAGGAAATCAGACCAGATATTAGTTGACTAAGTTCTCCTTGTGTTTGAGTTTGCTGTTGGCTGAGTTCCTGAATTTGATTAAATTGTGTTAACAACGATTCGATCTGCTCTTGTAAATTATTCCAGTTTTCCTCAAGGGATGGTAGTAATTCTTCATAGAGATTAGCGCGACCTTGAATTTCAGCTAACGTTTGTTTTTGTTTAATCCAACTCTGTTCTTGGGCTTCTAGTTGCTGACGTTTCTGTTCCTGTTCAGTTTCTTGTTGGGACAATTGCGCGTCCGTGTTAGAAATTTCAGTTTTTAATTGTTCCGTGCGATCGCGCAACTGCTCAAGTTCACTTCGGCTGGCTTGCTGCTGTTTTTCAATAGCAGCCAGAATTGACGGAAAGCCAAGAGCAACCCCCATATCAACAGTTCCGGCGCTACCTTGTCGTTGTAGCAAAACCGCTTGATACTGGTTCATGTGGTCTTCCCTTTCCCCCAAAGTCCGACGCTGTCCTTCTAGGGTTTTATTCAGCATTTGATAGGCATCTTGTTCATCGGCTAGATCCGATTCTTTCTGAGCGCGAACGCTCCCAGAAGCCCGATTAATTTCCTGTTGAAGTTCCTCAATTTCCTCTTGTTTGTATTTGAGTTCCTCTTCTTGTTCTTTAACCATGCGGAACCATCGATCCCATTCTTCCTGCAAGCGTTGAACTTCCGCCTGTAGTTGTTCAATGGGCATTTTCTGCAAGGGTGCCGTATCTACCTTAACTCCAGAAGTGGAACGACTAGCAACCGACTCAGAAAGACGTTGCAGTTGCTCTAACAGGGCCTGTCGGTATTCAATATTTTGTTCTAATCGCTGAATTTGTTGTTCATTGAATTCCAACAGATTTTGGCGGGAGTTCAGTTGTGCCCGATCATTTAACAACGTGATGTGGGACTGATGCCATTCTGACCACTGATGGCGCAGTGTAGTCACTTGGTCTACCTCCTGCTGCAACTCAGAAGCACGGTTGCGGTGTTCTTCCATTTGCTGACGGTAGGTTTGTCCTACAGAGATGCCATCATTGATCTGGTTTTGGGCTCGCTCTATCAATTCTCTGAGAGACTCGATAGAGTTACCACCTGAGAGTAGCTCCAGAAGTGCTTGCATTTCTTGGGCTTTTTCTGGGCTTAATCCTTTATGGGTTTCCAGTTCTGCCCGCTGTTCCTCAAGCGATCGCTTTTCTTCTTCAAGTTGCGATCGGCTACTCTCAACTTCGTGGCGAGCCTTGTCTATTTCAGCTCGCAGTTTCTCCTCTTGTTGTTTGCTCCTTTCCAGGCTCTGTCGCTGTTGTTCGAGCTTATCGAGTTCAGCTTCCAGATGATCCATCTGTTCTCGCCGAGATTCCATTTCCATTTCTCGGCGATTTAGTTCTTGTTCTCGGCGATTTAGTTCTTGAGTTTGGTAGGTGAGGGATTCTTTCCACTGTTCGATTTCTTCTTGTTGATTTTTGAATCTGTCTTGCAATCGGGAAAAATCTTCAAGAATTCTGACCAGTTTTTTGCCGTCCTCGATGCGCTGAACTTGTTTGCTGGCATTGAGTTCGACTAACACTAGAGCGCCATCCTTATAGCTGTTGGCATCCTCCGCCGGAACCAGATCGTCCCCCGGTACGGCGCTCCAATTGTTCTCGCCCCGCTGACAAACCAGCAACTTGAGTTCAGCCCGACCGCCACCTATAAAACCACTTTTCTGCTTTTGTACTTCCGCTAAATAAAGCACGGTGATTATCCTCTGATGCTGTTTAAGCTTTATTCCTAGGTTTAATCATATTCTGGTTTTCGATGTTAACAGTGGGTTGTTGACTGACCTTTAGTGAGGTACTCCCGACACTGATGCCAGATTATGGTGCGGGCTTCTCCCACAAGCTCGTGTATTACCACCGCTTATCGGGTTCGAGCCTTTTATAGTGAGTATTCCGCCTAGCCCCACTATCCAATATTTTCTCCAAATGTGACGATAGCAGTCCCCGCTGGTTATAATTACGCTTGAACATGGTAGCACACACCGCACCAATTCATCTGACCCGATCACAATGGAATGGGCTATCTGGAGCGCTGGAGTATCACAATATTTAAGTTTACCCTACTTTTGACCAAAGCTAATGGGATACAAGCCCCGCAGCAATTCTCATTTTGGCGAAAACCTGTTCAAGTCCCCGATTAGGGGTCGAGAATGGAGTCGCCTCCATCCCCTCCCATTCAGAACCGTGCGTGAAAGTTTCCCTTCACACGGCTCCTAGT
>NZ_JBIMLI010000272.1:0-2785 GCF_051859755.1 Limnospira sp. | reverse complement strand
GCCGGATGAGGTGAAAGTCTCACGTCCGGTTTTGAATGGGAGGGGATGGAGGCGACTCCATTCTCGACCCCTACTAGCTAACAGGAGAAAAACTGGTCTAAGCTAATTATCAAGTTGAAAACCCTGTAGCTTTGTTTTCTGGAAGGAGTGGAATCAGCGTGTCATTAACAAACGTAACAGTCCGAGGTAGACAAAGGCTTGAGTCGCCACCGTCAGGCTTATTTGACTTCATCCAGTCAGTAAGCAAAGTTACCGCCGGAACCATATTGGGTACAACCATGTTAGCCAGTTCCGTGGTGGCAGGAGGGCTGGTGGGTCTAGCCGTTAGTTTCCGTAACTTACCAGACGTAAGGGTATTACAAAACTATATTCCCACCGAAACCACCCACATCTACGATATTCAGGGTAGACACTTAGCCAGCCTTCACGACGAAGCCAACCGAGAAGTAGTTTCTCTTGATGAAATATCCCCCCATGCAAAACGGGCGGTATTAGCTATTGAAGATAGCCATTTTTATGATCATCGGGGTATATATCCCACCGGGATAGTACGAGCTATGCTTGCTAACCTGGAAAGGGGGAAAACCGTAGAGGGTGGTTCGACCATAACCATGCAGTTGGTGAAAAACCTGTTTTTATCCCCCAGCAGAACCATTAGCAGAAAAGCGGCTGAGGCGGTCATGGCAATTCGCCTCGAACAAATTTTAGACAAAGACGAAATTCTAGAATTATACCTAAATCAGGTTTACTGGGGTCATAACCTTTATGGGATTGAAACCGCCGCCCAAAGCTATTTTAACAAACCAGCATCGGAGCTGAGATTATCTGAAGCGGCGATGATTGCGGGTTTAATTTCCGCCCCAGAAGACTATAGCCCCTTTGTTAATTATCCACTAGCTAAACAACGACAGGCTCAAGTGCTTAACCGCATGGTAGATCTAAATTGGATTACTCCAGAAGAGGCGGCGGAAGCTAGAAAAGAACCCCTATTAGTGGGTAGGATCACCTCATTTAGAACCAGTGAATTGCCATACGTGACGGAAGCGGTGGTTCAGGAGTTAACTAGGGAGTTTGGTCGTGATGCCGTCCTGAAAGGGGGAATGCGGGTTCAAACGACCATTGATTTGAACTTCCAGCGCATGGCAGAAAGAACGGTGAGGGAATGGCACGATCGCCTTTATTATCGAGGAGTATATCGCGATCGCAATAACGGTCAAATCGCATTAGCCGCCGTAGACCCCACTACCCATTTTGTCAAAGCCATGGTGGGAGGGTCTGATTATAATAAAAGCCAGTTCAACCGAGCTATTCAGGCTCAACGGCAACCTGGATCCGCCTTTAAGCCATTTGTTTACTATGCCGCCTTCGCTACCGGTAGATACGCTCCTAGTACCATTGTTCAAGATACCCCTGTTAGCTATCGCGACGGGTCTGGGTATTATTCACCCCGCAACTATGGCGGTGGCTTCTCCGGCGCTGTTACCATTAGATCAGCTTTAGAGACCTCCCTGAATATTCCGGCCGTCAAGCTGGGTCAATCTGTAGGACTCAATCAGGTAATCGAGGTTTGTCGCCTCCTGGGAATTACTAGCCCTATGGAGCCCGTCATTTCCTTACCACTAGGATCTGTGGATCTCACCCCTATGGAAATGGCTGCATCTTTTGCTACTTTTGCTAATGACGGTTGGCATTCTGACCCCACTTTTATTGTACAAGTCACTGATAGCCAGGGAAATGTCTTGCTTGACAATACCCCATCACCTCGCTTAGTTCTGAATCAGTGGGCTGTTGCCTCCCTAAATGATGTGTTGCAAGGGGTAATTACCAGTGGTACTGCCACCAGCGCCCGACTAGGACGACCAGCAGCCGGGAAAACTGGGACTACATCCTCCGAACGCGATGTCTGGTTTGTGGGTTATACTCCCCATTTATCGACAGCGGTTTGGGTTGGTAATGATGACTTCACTCGACTGGCTAGGGGAGTCACAGGAGGAACTGTCGCTGCTCCGGTATGGCGGGACTTTATGAGTCGTGCCTCTGTAGGGAAACCTCAAACTGGTTTTACTCCCGCTTCCAATTTTCCCCGACCTTAACCGGATGGGCAACAGGTGAGATTGAGATCGTACAATAGAATAAAGTCCCTAAATCATACTCAGTCTTGAGTTGAGCCTCCGGGATCAACCCCGGAGGTATTGGGTTTTCTGAATTAGGATGTTTGCGCCATGAATCTAAATACTTCTTCGACCTCTAGTGTACCAAGCAAAGTAGAGGTTTCTATCCATATTGATTCGGAATTATTGGATCAGGTCAAGCACTTGACTAATGATCCCAGTAAAGTCATTGAAACCGCTCTCCGACAATGGTTGCGGGGAGAACGCCCAGAAGATGATTTGGCTTTGAGTCTACAACGTAACCCTCCCGTGCCACCCCGGGGCGAGTGGAATGATTGAACAAAAACAGCGACGCACTCGGTCTACCTCACCGCCGGCAGGTCCGCAGGCAGGTGGGGAGAGCCTCATCAAAAATCTAGCATAGCCGGCGTGTTTGACCATCAAGCCACCTTGATGGTCATTGAGTTGGGGGCGGAAAGCCTTGTAAACCACGGTGCGATCGCCAGACTGATCCGGGTTCAATGTGTCAGTTGACATTGTACCCTAAAACGGGTACAATGGATGGGCAAGGTGGTGTTTAAGCCTTGACCGAAGCGGGTCAGCACCCCCGGCTGAAGCACGGGGGCTTCGTGCCCCCCTTTCAGGTAGCTGACCAGCTATAGCCTTAACTGGCT
>NZ_JBIMLI010000271.1:0-2823 GCF_051859755.1 Limnospira sp. | reverse complement strand
ACAAAAAAGCGATCGCATTAAGTCCCTTGACACCAATCTGGACTTCTACAACTCCAAGGCAAAGGTAAACGCTTCTTCCCATACCTCGCCGGGTCTGCAACGCCAAGCACAAAAATAACAAGGGAGCTTTTAGACCCCGTATCTGTATATATTTGAGGAACCGCATCAACCCGCTGGCGATCGCCCTAGGGATAGACAGCGGTTCCTGGGACTACCACGCCGCCAAGTGAAACTCAATCAGGGTTAAGGTACTCACCGGAAGTTTCTGCGATCGCCTGAGAACAAGACCAATTACTAGAAACCAATGAAGGCCAGCCCATGCGTAAAGCCTCATGACAAACAGTATGAACTGTCAATTGGCAATCTAGCAAATGCAACCCAGATTTCTCCGCCTGCTTCAAACCGATTTTGGAAATCGACTCATTCTGAAATTCTATGGTTTTGTTACACTGTACACAGACAAGATGGTGATGATGGTGTGGGTAAGGCTGATTTATTTCATAATGCTTGTGGCCCTCTGCCAGTTCCAACTCTCGCAAAATTCCCATCCGCGCCATTAACTTGAGTGTGCGGTAAATCGTAGACAAACTAATCGTCTCCCCACGACCTTTTAACAAATCATAGAGATCCTCAGCACTGAGATGATTTCCTTTTGGCAAATTTTGAAAAACATGGAGGATAGTTTCCCGCTGAGGAGTCAGTCGCCACCCTTTGTTATTCAGTTCCGATTTAAACGAAGTCGCGGTATATAACACCATCATTAAACTATCAATAAAACCTTAATACTGACAATGATACACAAGATTTTGAGATTCTGTCAAAAAAACTAGCTTATTGATAATCAATTCTGATAAACCCAACCCTAGGGGCGAGTGTTATCTCCCATAACCCCGCCACCAAGGCTCAAAAACTAATCCAGAGAATCCAGATAATCCCGCACTCGGTTACGACGCTTAGGCTGGCGCAGTTTTTGCAGAGCCTTAGCCTCGATTTGGCGAACCCGTTCCCGCGACAGATCCAGAGCACGACCAATTTCCGCTAGGGAGTAAGGATGACCATCACCCAAACCATAACGCATTTGAATGACAGCCCGCTCCTTACCACTGAGATCAGCTAGGAGGTTCTGTAGTTCTCGATAAAGAGATTCCCGCATCAACAGTTCTTCCGGGGTGCTTTCTTCTGTTTCTAGCAAATCTCCTAGTTCTGTATCTTTGTCCGTTCCCACTTTGGTTTCTAAGGAAACTGAACGGGGAACCCGCAGCAGCACTTCCCGAATTTGATCCGGGGTCATCTTTAATTCAGTGGCGATATCATCAATGGTAGCCGTGCGACTTTTTTCTTGGGAAATCTTGCGCTGGGCTTTCTTAATTTTATTGAGTTTCTCGGTAATATGCACCGGAAGCCTGATAGTCCGGCTTTGAGTGGCGATCGCCCGGGTAATTCCTTGGCGAATCCACCAGTAAGAGTAAGTGCTAAAGCGGTAGCCACGGGTAGGATCAAACTTTTCTACGGCTCGTTCTAATCCTAGGGTTCCCTCTTGGATTAAGTCTAATAGTTCTAAACCACGGTTTTGATATTTTTTAGCAACTGATACCACCAGGCGCAAATTAGCTTTGATCATGTGATCTTTAGCCTGTAGGCCTTCCCGCTGGACTTGTTTTAGTTCTTCTACACTCAGGTTAGCTAGTTCCGCCCAACAGCGCTTACCCTCTGCCATAATCTGCTTGAGTTGAGCTACATTAACCCCCCCAGCCGCAGCCCAACGCTCTAAGGATGGACGATGGCTTAATTTAGCACAGAGGCGATCGCGTACTTTCAGGAGATTAACATAGGTCTGGAGTACCCCCCCCTTGGTTTCCGCCTCCGTGTCCCGCAATTCCACCAGTTGTACATAACGCTGAACTTTTTGGGCTTCTGAGACTTCCTCATCTTTTCCCAGTAAGCGAACCCGACCAATTTCTTGGAGGTACAGACGCACTAAGTCCGTAGTGCGCCTACTGCTTTGAGCCTCAGAGAGGTCAACATCACTGAAGTCAAGGCGGATGAGTTCATCTGTTGGTAGTTCCATATCCTTGTCCTTAGTTGGGAAAGTTTGGGTGGACTCTTTATCTGGGGAAGCTTTGGTGGCTGACATGATCGTGTTCTCAGTTGCTTTTGGTTAAACACAAATTGCTCTCACAGAGCCTAGGATTCAGTATTCCCAGGATGTTAAGGTTGGCGATCGCACTAGCTAATTCTTGATTCAGGTTAAGACCGCTCTTGAGTCTTTCAGTTCCCAATGTTGCCGATCAGCAATCTGAGTCATGAATTATTGGTGAGGGATACCTGAATTAGTCGGTATATCAATAATCAGGGTTACTTTTTCAGGTCTGTTACCTAGTATATGGAAACTCCCTCATTAAAGAAGTGACCCCTATCAGTTAACAAGCTAATCTTCATCACCTGTAATGGGGGTTCCCGATCACTTTTGAAGAATCTATGAGTTTCGTAATAAAAGTTTACAATGCCCGCCTGAACAAGCAGCGATGTCAGACTTAGCCACACTGATTTGAGATTTTCTTGCCCAAAATTGTAGCAGGCTTTTTTGGAGAATTTAATTCAGTCTAACACAGTTAAGTTAAACAAATTCCCAAGCTGATCTTAAATCTCAAAAGAGGACTCCCGTTAAGCCGAGCGGCTTAACGGCGAGATGAATTTTGACCAGTAACCAAACTCCGGAAGCGAATCCTTTTGTAGGGTGGTAGTGCTAAAGAGGTAATGATGCGTTGTAGTGATGGATAAAATACCAAATGCCACCAATGTGATTCTGCAAACACTTGGAAA
>NZ_JBIMLI010000270.1:0-2844 GCF_051859755.1 Limnospira sp. | reverse complement strand
AAAGTTTAGTGTGCAAGTTCAGGACGGAGACCATGGAATTATTAGTGAGATTGGTAGAAGTGGCGGTAAGCCTTGTGAATTTACAGTGTTTGAATAACTGGTTTACCAAGTGTTGTTACTGTGCTTAATGATTGAGATAAAGGCTGTATATTAATCGGGATGGTGATTGGGTAATACAGCCAGAATTTGGGCGGGCTGAAAATTTTATTTATGGAGTTGCTAAAGTTGTTAAAGGCGACCAATATTATCTGGTTGATACCAGTGGAAATCTCACGTCAATTGTACCAAATGGGTTAGGATATTTACAATTTTCTGAGGGATTAGCCCCCTGGGGAACTGGAGAAGGGAAGGTTGGTAATTTGATTCAACCTCTGCGTTATGGTTATGTAGATACTACGGGAAAAACAATTATTCAACCTCAATTTTATGGGGCTGAACCTTTTTCTGAGGGGTTGGCTGTAGTACAGTTAAACGGTCACTACGATTGAGGAAGCTGGGGGGAAGCAAGTCAAGGAATGCCTCCAGAATCTTTGAGAATTGTTCGCGGGGGGAAATATGGATATATTGCTAAACCTTGAATATCATCTGATGTTGATGAGATTAAAAGAGTTTTCAGTGGTGATAGCTTCGATAATGCTGAGGGGAGGGTGAGTTAGCAAGAAGGGAAAATACAGTAGTGTGTAGCCAGGGTCAAGAAATGATGTTGATTGGTGCTAGTTTTAGCTTAAACTATAGTTAAAATTAATTCACATTCGATTAAACAATGGCTATTAACAGGGTTAGAGTCGCTAAAGATAAAGCAGACCTAGTGCGAGATTTAACCGAATCCGAAAACAAAAGCGGCCCGTTTCAGACCTATGCAGATGTAATAGTATTCGCCGCCTCTGTAGGTATCCGCCACCAAAAGCGAGTACCGATTGAGGCTGTTTCTCAGAGAGATCCCGCGCCTATTTCCCTAGAGATATTCATTTCGAGGGGTTATGATTGGGTAATTAAACTGATAGCGATCGCCCATACTAAGGACAGCAAAACAATCTCACCTTTTGACCCAGAATTGGAAGCAGAAAGAGTGAAAATTTTTGAAGAATTTGCCAATGGTGGACTAGAAATTTTACGAGAAGAATTTAGGGGGGCGGTAGATTATGGCGATCGCCTGTTATTATTGCTGATGTCGGAACGCGATCGCTTCAAAAAACCGGAATCAGAATTTGATCTGAGTCAATTTTTAGGCTAATTCAGCGGCGGTCACTCTTACCGTTGTATGCTTCTAGGATCGAGGGCATCTCGGAGACCATCTCCCAGTAAATTAAATGCTAAAACGGTTAAAATAATCAACAATGCTGGCGGCCAAATTAGCCAAGGTTGTAGCACCAAAATGGAAGCATTAGTAGCAGAAGAAAGTAAATTCCCCCAGGAAGGATCTGGCTGTTGAATACCCAAGCCAATTAAACTAAGCACGGACTCAGAAATAATAAAACTGGGGATGGTCAGGGTAGCCGAAATAATCACATAGGTAGCTGTTTGGGGGAGTACATGACGGATAATAGTATAAATTGGTTGAGCCCCCATTACCCTAGCCGCTTGGATAAATTCGCGTTCTTTAATAGAGAGAACCTGTCCCCGAATGACTCTAGCTAGTCCCGCCCAACTAATAAATGAAATGATAATTACAATTAGTAAAAACCTTTGGGCGCTGGAAAGTTGGGGAGGAAGGACTGCTGCTAAAGCTACTAATAAATAAAGTCCGGGAATGGTCATTAAAACTTCCACTAATCGCATGGATATAGTATCAATCCAGCCACCAAAATAGCCGGAAATTCCCCCAACCAACATACCCAAGGGGAAAGCAATAGCAATTCCGACTAAACCGATACTGAGGCTGATACGACTACCAAAAACTAAGCGACTCAACTGATCGCGGGCTTGTTCATCGGTTCCTATGAGGTTAATATAGGCTGGACCCACTACGCCAAAAAGATGAAGGTCAAAGGGAATTAAACCTAAAATTTTATAGGGGTCTCCTTTGACGAATAACCGCAGAGGAGAAGGTTGTTCCCAGTCTACTATAGTTTGTCTTTGACCTGTTTCAATATCAACGGGTCCCTGAGTTGTGGGATAAACATGGAGTCCGATAAATTCTCCTTGAGGGTTGACCCAATGAATTGGGGTGGGGGGTAATAGGGATCCGTCTAATTGGGAATTATAGGGATTATAGGGAGCGACAAAATCAGCAGTGATCGCCATAATATAAAACAGAATCAGTATTCCCGCGCCCAATTTTGCCAAGGGATTTTTTTGTAGTCTTTGCCACCATTTCATAAACTTATTAACCTCACCTGCATATCTATCTATAACATCTGATGTTAGCATAAGAGATTACCGCTGGTGGGGGTTAATGACATTACAGGTCAATCCCAGCAGCATCTTTATCCATTCCCATCATTAGTGATTTCGGAAACCTGTAAGTTAGGAGAGTTGTCGATATCTTGGGGAAGATTAGTAAAAAAGGAACCGGCTTGGGGTGGTAACTGAGGGTTAAAGATGATTTCAATAATGCTCTTAATTACCCCAGTGATGGGAATAGCTAAAATTACTCCTAATAAACCACTAACTTTTCCTCCTAATAAGATGGCTGATCAAATCACTACCGGACTTAATACTGTGAGAATAGTATGACTCAAACCCCTATCCTAACTGCGATAATCGGGATTTACTTAACCCAATAGTCGTACCGTCACGCTCAATATGCACTCCATTCAGTCTTAGCATACGGGACGATTGGTGCATATCCTTTAGCAACAAATCTTAATTATTGACGGGTTAATCAATAAACACAACTTAATC
>NZ_JBIMLI010000269.1:2516-2860 GCF_051859755.1 Limnospira sp. | reverse complement strand
TCAGTAAACCGCCCGATCGGAGTCGAATTAGCACAGGAACTATACCTCGCAAACGCGTGGAAACGTCCGTTTTGGCGTTAAGGCCCGGCTTGACCTCCCTGGTCTGTCGATGAATGCTATCAAAAAGTTAGAGAGATATATTTTTTCTTAGGATCATAGCTCATGCCACTGACCTAATCCGGCCTAGAAGGATATATCAAGTTGGTCATATTTCGGTGACCAGACCTGAGGTCTCGTCGACGAAAATATGACCCAAGAGTATATCCCTATATATCCCTAGTACCAGGACGCGAGTTGGCTGGACCCCATTTAATCCTAGTAAGGGGGAATGTTATTGTTGATCA
>NZ_JBIMLI010000269.1:2006-2416 GCF_051859755.1 Limnospira sp. | reverse complement strand
GTGAACATTATCTAATCCGATTTAGTTTGGAAGTTTGTCGAGCCGAAAATTTCGAAGGACTTAGTGAAAATTCATGAAATGATATATCCCTAGTACCAGGACGCGAGTTGGCTGGACCCCATTTAATCCTAGTAAGGGGGAATGTTATTGTTGATCAGTGAACATTATCTAATCCGATTTAGTTTGGAAGTTTGTCGAGCCGAAAATTTCGAAGGACTTAGTGAAAATTCATGACTTGAGGTGGTAGGTTGGGTGGGTTTGTAATCTGGTATAACAATATTTGTTCAATATATGATTGCATAAATCTACAAGCAAGAAAAGGCCATATGGGCTTTGGTTTTCGAGATGCAGTTCAGACACAAATAATTGTTGAATTGTGTTGAGAGTGTTAAGTTGTAGTTTGGCTATAA
>NZ_JBIMLI010000269.1:954-1908 GCF_051859755.1 Limnospira sp. | reverse complement strand
AATTTAAGAATCCTTTTTTATTGTTGTTATTTAATCACTGGGTTACTACAAAGCGTATTTGAATATTAGAAGGACACAATCGAGATGCAGTTCAGACACAAATAATTGTTGAATTGTGTTGAGAGTGTTAAGTTGTAGTTTGGCTATAATTTAAGAATCCTTTTTTATTGTTGTTATTTAATCACTGGGTTACTACAAAGCGTATTTGAATATTAGAAGGACACAAGGCCCAGTTCGACTTCTCTGACAGAAATCTGTTCTTGTTTTTGTTCACAAACACAAGTCGGAAAACTAAGGATGGCTTTTATTCTCAATATTTAACTGTTGAGCCAATGTAGAGTCTATTTGATTATCAAAGGGCGAATAGGGAGACCCATCCTTTCTGACAAAATATTTTCTCATAATTTTTCTGTGGGACCAAATAACCACCACCGCCCAACTCTTCAGCAAATAGCTACCATAACCTATTGGGTTACAATTTGAGTGTTGGAATGGGATTAGGCTGGCCAAGCTTTCCTAATATTTGGTTTGTCTCCATAACGTCCAGAAAAATTATGAGAAAATATTTTGTCAGAAAGGATGGGTCTCCCTATTCGCCCTTTGATAATCAAATAGACTCTACATTGGCTCAACAGTTAAATATTGAGAATAAAAGCCATCCTTAGTTTTCCGACTTGTGTTTGTGAACAAAAACAAGAACAGATTTCTGTCAGAGAAGTCGAACTGGGCCTTGTGTCCTTCTAATATTCAAATACGCTTTGTAGTAACCCAGTGATTAAATAACAACAATAAAAAAGGATTCTTAAATTATAGCCAAACTACAACTTAACACTCTCAACACAATTCAACAATTATTTGTGTCTGAACTGCATCTCGATTGTGTCCTTCTAATATTCAAATACGCTTTGTAGTAACCCAGTGATTAAATAACAACAATAAAAAAGGATTCTTAAA
>NZ_JBIMLI010000269.1:444-854 GCF_051859755.1 Limnospira sp. | reverse complement strand
TTATAGCCAAACTACAACTTAACACTCTCAACACAATTCAACAATTATTTGTGTCTGAACTGCATCTCGAAAACCAAAGCCCATATGGCCTTTTCTTGCTTGTAGATTTATGCAATCATATATTGAACAAATATTGTTATACCAGATTACAAACCCACCCAACCTACCACCTCAAGTCATGAATTTTCACTAAGTCCTTCGAAATTTTCGGCTCGACAAACTTCCAAACTAAATCGGATTAGATAATGTTCACTGATCAACAATAACATTCCCCCTTACTAGGATTAAATGGGGTCCAGCCAACTCGCGTCCTGGTACTAGGGATATATCATTTCATGAATTTTCACTAAGTCCTTCGAAATTTTCGGCTCGACAAACTTCCAAACTAAATCGGATTAGATAATGTTCAC
>NZ_JBIMLI010000269.1:0-350 GCF_051859755.1 Limnospira sp. | reverse complement strand
GGTCACTGATCAACAATAACATTCCCCCTTACTAGGATTAAATGGGGTCCAGCCAACTCGCGTCCTGGTACTAGGGATATATAGGGATATACTCTTGGGTCATATTTTCGTCGACGAGACCTCAGGTCTGGTCACCGAAATATGACCAACTTGATATATCCTTCTAGGCCGGATTAGGTCAGTGGCATGAGCTATGATCCTAAGAAAAAATATATCTCTCTAACTTTTTGATAGCATTCATCGACAGACCAGGGAGGTCAAGCCGGGCCTTAACGCCAAAACGGACGTTTCCACGCGTTTGCGAGGTATAGTTCCTGTGCTAATTCGACTCCGATCGGGCGGTTTACTGA
>NZ_JBIMLI010000268.1:0-2880 GCF_051859755.1 Limnospira sp. | reverse complement strand
GTGGTCGGATTTTGGGAATGGGTTTTCCCTCACGCCTTCCGTTCCCCGCTTCAATCCCAGATTTGTGATTTCTGAAATTGGGGGTGGCTATCGCCTTTACTCTTTCCCAAATCACCCCAAGTGGGTTGAAGTACTCCTCCTAAGTATACTTGGACGGTATTCTTGTGATTTCTTAAATGGGATTGACCTTGAGTTCCCTGCCTTGCTTAGTTTGTATTAAGCGTTGGGACATATATACAGTTAAGGGGTTAGACTGGTCGAAGGTCTAATTTTCCCTCTAGGAGGTTATTTCAGGCATTGCAGCCTTATTTGACTCCTAAACATCTCGCACCTACATAGTCCAGTATAGCAAAAGCCTGACGGCCAAAAAGCTGCTTTTGTTCGTAGCAATGGGGACACCAATAAGCACCAAAAGTTTTAGCGCCAATCTGTTTAAGATGGGTAGCGAGGGATATTTCGGCTGCGCCTGAATTAGTAGTAATCTGACGGCTGACGAGGGTAGGTGGCTGAGTGGTTGAGGTAGGTTGTCCACCATAAACCCCCAGGACAGTGACCAAAGCCACCATAGTCACAGCCACCCCAACTAAAAGCTGTTGTCCGAAATCATCCCAAAATCGCCCCACCATAGTCAGGAGAAAGAGACTAATGGAGAAAATGGCGGAAGCCACACAGTAGGGACAAAAGGCTTGCAGTTCAAAAGCCAGCAGATACATCAAAAAGCCACTGATAACGGCCATGACGGTAGCCAAACCAAACATAATCCACCAGGTAGCGGATTCTAATTTAGTCCGTAGTTTTTTTTGACTGGAGGGATTGACCAGCCAGGGGGTAGCGGCTAGACTTGCCATAGTGAAATAGGCTAAAAACCCAAATAGGCTAATGGGTATCCCCGCCACGGTGGCTAATGGACTATTGAGAACTTCATGACATCCTTGGGTAGGACAGACAGCCACTCCCCCCAAGAGTTTAACCCCAGTTAAATAGGCAGTTTCGATCGCCCCTATAATAGCGATGGTGAGAATAATTAGACGAGAGTGGCGATAAATCCAGGGAGTAGAAGGACTGCTAAGCATAGGAAATGTTTTCAGTTTCTGATTAGGGTTTCAGTTTACTAGGTAGTTCCGACTGTGGTTTAAGTGTCCAGGGGTCTGTTGTTCCTGGCTGTAAACCACGCTGCATAGCCTCGACAAACTGACTAACGCGACTGGGATCAATAGGTTGGCTAATGCGGCCATGTCGTTTAAGGGAACTGGCAACAATCACGCCATCAGCAGCTTTAATGAGGGTAGAAATATTTTCATAATCAGCCCCACTGCCGATAAATACGGGAGTATCACCCGCTGCAGTCCGCGCTAGTTCCAGGTCTTCCAGACTAGGGGGACTACCAGTAGACCAGCCTGATAGAATAATTCCATCAGCTAAGGCTCGTTCTGTGGTTTCCTTAACTGCTGTTGTCAGATTGGGAGAACCCAGAGGTCGGCCATGTTTGACTAGGACATCTGCCAATATTTTAACATCGCTTCCTAATTCTCGACGATAGCGCAGGAGTCGGTGAGCATTGCCTTCAATTATTCCCTGGTCGGTAGCCATCACGCCGTTTAAGACGTTGACACGAATGAATTGGGCTCCTACACAGGATGCGATCGCCAAAGCGCTTTCACCGTCATTTCGCAAGACATTGACTCCCAGGGGGACTGTAACTAGATTCATCAGCCGTTGGATAATCATGGTCATGGCGCTGACCACCGCTGGATCTACCTTATCTTTAGCAAAGGGAGAATCAAAAAAGTTCTCGACAATTATACCATGTACACCCCCGGAGGCGAGGGCAGTTGCTTCTTGTTCAGCGCGATCGATTACTGCTTTGATATCCCCACCCCATCGAGGGGAGGTGGGAAGCGGCAGCAGATGCACTACTCCAATGATGGGATTTTCAGTGTTAAAAATTTGATTTAAGTCCACAGATTTACCTTAAACCGCCAAAATGTGATCAGCCCCTTACCGGCCGAAACTTTTAGCATACAACTGCTACGGTGTTTTTGACAGATACATTTAACCAGGAAAAATCTGGCAATAGCCGGAAGTTTATGAGTATGGCACCATCTGGAATGAGGTAATCACGCCATTAGTGGAGGTATCTCTCAAAGCCAAGGGCAGAATGTTAAAGGCTCCATTAATATCACGTCCTATCCTATGACCACAATTAGGGCAAACAAATTGTTTGTTGCCTCCTAGTTGGGTGTGAATGTGACCACATTTTGAACAGGTTTTGCTGGTGTACTCTTTCGTTACGTCCGGGGGCGGGTTTACAAAGCTGATTCTTCTTAGTGGGGGCTGATCGCAGAACCCGCCCCTACACACAGCCATACTTAGCTGCTTGATGCTTCAACAAAGTCTGAAAACGGTAATGAGCCCATGTCACCATGGCGCGTCCCGTTTTCGTGGCCAAGCGTCGTTTTCCTCTCTTGACCAGATTTTTCACTTCAAACTTGGGCAAAAATATTAGTTTATACTTGGTGGTGCGAGACGTTCAGATACGAAATAAGGCGGTAATGCCTGAAATAGCTATCTGGTGGGGCTTCAACCCCTTGGTTGAATATAAGAGGCTCGCCTCTGACCGACCCCATAACTGTTTATATGTCCCGACGTTTGGTATCATACGATACCAAAACCCGGCAGGGAACCCCAGGTTAACATACTCTGTAACAATTCGTAACAATTCTTAACATAACGGAAACGTAACGAAACAGAGGTGAGGGTAACGGCGATAGCCACTCCTAGTTTCAGGACCCACAATCCTGGGATTGAAGCGGGGAACGGAAGGCTCCGAGGTGTAACCCAACACCAGAATCGAGACCACTGCCAACCATCCATGATTAG
>NZ_JBIMLI010000267.1:0-2895 GCF_051859755.1 Limnospira sp. | reverse complement strand
GCCAGTTAAGGCTTAAGCTGGTCAGCTACCTGAAAGCGGGGGCACGAAGCCCCCGTGCTTCAGCCGGGGGTGCTGACGAATAATCTGGTAGACATAGGGGATAATTGGAGAACCCGCCCCTAGGTTTTAATGGTGGTGATGATCATGATCATGGCTATGGCTATGGCTATGGCTATGATGATGATGGCTATGGCTATGATGACCTGGATCTGATTGTACTGCCAGGCTAGGATTAATAGATAATGCGGTTTGGCTTAACAATGCCTCAATCTGAGGATCTGCCCAATTAGCAGCCATCTCCAGGAATTGGGGATGGTCATTGACACAAGCCATCTGAATATATCTTACTTGGGGATGTCGCCGCCGCAATGCCTCGATAATGTGTTCTACATCTAATAGGGTTTCGTGGTTTTCGGTAGCAAACCCTATGGGCATGAAGACAATAGCCGTTGCTCCTAATTCTATCAGATTATGGGCGGCTAGTTGTGCGTTCGGTTGAGTCCAGTCAATCAGGGGGGTATCATGGTTTAGCCAGCCTACAGAAATTAAGGGATAACGGTTGATGAGTTTTTCCCGGACTTTTTCATATAAGGCTTGACTTTCATCAATTCCTGATGTAAAACCCTTGGCTTTATGGGGGCATCCATGATTCATTAATACGATGCCAGTTTGGGAGGGTAAATGTGCGATCGCCAATTCTTCCTCAATTTTTGCCTGCACTAATTCCGCCATTAAATCAATGTATTCAGGCTGATTGTAAAAGGAGGGGATATAACGCTGACCTGTCACCCAATGGCTGTTGGTATCGGCTAATTTTGCCAGGGCATTATTCACCTGTTCTACAGCTATACCACTGGTAAAAATTGAATCAACTACTAACAGTGGATAAATCAGGATTTTGTCGAATCCTTCACTTTTAATTTGACCTAAAACGGTTTCTGGTAGGAAGGGGGCGCAGAAATTAAAGGCTTTAAATACTTGGATGCGATCGCCCCATTTTTGTTGTAAATGTGCTTCAATTCCGGCGCGTTGTTTCTCAAAAATGGCATTATGGGGAGAAATGAAATTGCCATGCTGATGACTCCATTCATGGAGGTCAAAGATTGCCAAAATCCGCGCCAGAGGCGGATAAATCCAAGTGGGAACAGGGGCGAATTTGGCGGTTAACAGATTTAAAGCCTGTTCATTATAATTGGCAAAGTCTTCATAGCTTTCTACTTCTCCATAACCCATCAATAAAACGGCTACCCGATCTGATTTAGGGCGATCGCTTAATTGGGTGCTAGGATTTGTAATTTTCTCAGGAGTTGTCACCACGTCTTTATCCTCTGATCTCACCAATGAGCTATTTCCCCATAGTTTAACATCCCCTAGGGGGGGAGGGGGACAAAATATTGATAACTATGGGGAGGTGGGGGAGGTGGGGGGCTACCATAGCTAAAGCTACCCGATGAAATATCGCAGGAGTAGAAACCCTGTAGCGGCCAAAAATGCAGCGGTGGGGACTGTAATTAACCAAGCCAAGGCGATATTACCTACAGTCCCAAATTTAATAGACTTCCAGCCTTGAACAATTCCCACCCCGACGACACCGCCAACTAACGCATGGGAGGTAGAAACAGGTATCCCTAAGTTAGAAGCAATTAATACAGTGGTGGCGGTGGCCAGTTCAGCCGAAAATCCGGCACTAGGGGTTAAAGTGATAATATTTTCGCCGACAGTGGAGATCACTTTTTGACCCCAAACCGCCAGACCTGTAGCAATACCAGCGCCGCCAATAACTAATACCCAGAGGGGGATATGAAACTCTCCGAGGGGGACAGAAGCGGTTTGTCGGATATAGACAATAATGGCAAGGGGTGCGACAGTGTTACCAACATCATTAGACCCATGAGCAAAAGCAACAAAGCAAGCACTGAAAACCTGAAACTGAGCGAGTTGTTTTTCAATGGAGGACTTGCTATCACCGGATCTAAAAGTAGGTTGCCAACTAAACCAGGTAAGGCCAACTACAGCGAGACCAGCGATCGCAATAGTCAAATCATGGGTAGGAAAATTAAGACCCCATTGGCTTTTCATCCAAGAGGCGAGGGGTTGACTAATTTCTGGGACTACTAAAGTGCCAAACACTGCAATCATGGCACAACTGAGCCAGGGGGTCCATTCGAGAATTTGTTGTTGTGGGTGTGGGTGTTCCAAAATCCAGTATTTAATGAGACTGTAGAGTAAGGCAGCGATCGCCGCACTAATGAGGGGGGTAATTAACCAAGCCAGAGAAATCAAACCTACAGTTTTCCAGGCTACAGCAGTCCATCCTACAGCCACAGCACTAAATCCCGAAATAGCACCGACCACAGCATGGGAAGAGGCGACGGGTAAACCCTTACGGGTAGCAATTTGTAGCCATAACCCGGTCGAGACTAATACCGCTATCATACCCAATTGGAACAATTGAGGCGATCGGATAAATTCTTCCGGCTTGACTACCCCAGTAGCCAAAGTTTCCGAAACCCTACCCCCGAATAATACCGCCCCAAAAAATTCCAGAACCCCAGCGATGATAATAGCTTGTCGGAGAGTAATCGCCTTTGACCCTACAGAAGTCCCCATAGAGTTAGCCACATCATTGGCTCCGAGGGTGCAAGCCACATAAAAAGCTAACAGACAGACGAACCACAGGGGAATTAAGTTGATGGGGGAAATTTCCATTAGCAAAGATGAAATTCAGATGAAATTAACCGGATAACTAGGGAGAGTGTTTGTTATATTAATGATGTCGTGCGAGACGTTTAGGAGTCAAATAAGGCTGCAATGCCTGAAATAACCTCCTAGTGGGACTTTCACCCCTTGGTGGAATATAAGGAACTCGTATCCTGACCATCCCATAACTGTTTA
>NZ_JBIMLI010000266.1:0-2971 GCF_051859755.1 Limnospira sp. | reverse complement strand
AACATCAGGGGGTTTTCTGTAACTGTAGTGGAACCCAACATCAGGGGGTTTTCTGTAACTGTAGTGGAACCCAACATCAGGGGGTTTTCTGTAACTGTAGTGGAACCCAACATATTTAATAGGTTGGGTGGATAGAGCGTGGAACCCAAGATCCATTTGAGAAGACTACAGAAGGAACCAGTTAGGTAACTGTCTACGAAATGGGGGTAGCCCTATAGGTTGAACGATGGGGGAAAAGGAGCGATCGCGCTGATGTCTAAATCCTTATCCAGAGGGAGTTTGAGCGAAATAGGTTCGAGAGTGATATTCACATAGTGGGTCAGTTCACCCTAGCAGTGATTGCAGTTACTTAAAAGAGTGGAACAGTTCAGACCCTGTTTGAATGTGGTTGCTCCTACTATTCAAATTGTAGAGAGTTGAATCAGGACAGGGAAACAAACAAGCCAGCCAAGACCTTGCACCTACGCCTCAACCTCTGCAACAGCCCACTTATACCAGGTAATTAAAATGTTTAATACTAATTCTACCAACGTCGTCGCCGCCCCTGAACTGTCAGATAACAGTGTTGAGACCTTACATACTCAAACGGTAGTTAACAGCCTCCTAGAGGAAATTCAGCAAGTTCTGAAACTGAAACCAGCCAGCAGCGAGTCAGTAATGATGCGAATTGCTATAGAAGTCGATCGCATTTGCAGCAAAAGCAAGCGGATTCAAGATTCCGGGGAAGTAGGAACCTGGCAACTGAACTTAGCCCGCCATCGCCTGCAAAAATGCTTACAATACTATCGTCTGGGTTCTCGCCAAGGTCGGGTTGAACTGCACTCAAATTTGGCGGCGATGGTGTACCGCCATGTGGCTCCTTTTAACTCTAATCTGCATTTCCAGGCTCGGTATAATTTGATTGAAGATTTCCTCCAAGGCTTCTATATTGAGTCTCTGCGGGCGTTTCGTCGTGAACATCAACTGGAAGCGGAATACACCCCCCAAACTCGGTTAGAACTCTCTGAATATATGGCTTTTACAGAACAATATGCCAAGCGTCAGATTGGTTTACCGGGTCGCAACCGCCAACGGTTAATCGTCCTGCGGGCTCAAGGTTTTGCTAAAGGTCAACCCCCAGAAATGTCTCTTGATATTGAATTGGCGGTTGAGGGGGGCAAAACTGAGGAAGCTGAGGCTCAAAGTCGCACCCACGCTATGCAGCAAATTCGCGATTTGATGGTGTCTGAGATGGTTGACCCGGCTGATGCTGTATTGCGCGATCGCGTGATTGCAGAACTGATACAATATTTGGAAGCTCAGGGTCAGAATGATTGTGTAGATTATCTGGTTCTGAAACTTCAGGATTGGCAAGCCGGCGATATTGATAAGGCCCTTAATCTCACCCCTCGTCAACGGGACTACTTACAACAACGGTTTAAGTACCATGTCGAAAAGTTTGCTCACTCTAATAACTGGAAACTGGTTCATGAGTGGTTGGGAGCGGACTTAGACCAAAAACTGGGGATGACTACTGAGCAATGGCGGGTGTTTCAAGATAATCTGTCTCTGGCGGAAAGGACTTTATTGCAACTCAAGCGGGATGGAGAAACTGATAAGGCGATCGCAGTCGCTCTCAAATGTACTCCCAAACAGGTACAGAAGCGTTGGTCTAAATTGCTTAATCAGGCGGCTAGTTATCGCAACAGTGAAGCATCAGCTTAGGGTGGGGAAAAATGGGCATCGGCAATTCCACCCGATCGCCCCATCCTTCCCTAAAATGGCAGTTAGTAAGTATATATAAGAATTAGTAAGTATATATAAGAATTTTAAATCTAAAATCGTCCTTAAATCAGCCGAAATCCCACATCAGGCCTGATAAATTCGATACAGTAGATGTAGGTAAAGGTTTATTAAGAAATCGACGGCTATGTCAGTCAATCTTGTCCCGGCTTCTGCATCCTTCTCCAGTTTATCGAAAACTTGGGAAAATGCTCAGAAGCAATATGTTGAGTCTACGGCTATGAGTCGGTCAGCACTTATTCAAGTCTTACAGGGAATTGATGCGGATAGCTGTCCCACATCCTACAATTTCCATGCTCATACCACGAAATCGGATGGACAGCTTGACCCGATCGCCCTAATTCAACAGGCGATCGCTATTGGACTCAAAGGACTTGCCATCACAGACCACCATACCACTGAGGGCTATCAAATCGCCCGGCATTGGTTAAATCACCGGAAAAGTCATGCTTGCAAACCAGACAACATCCCATCCCTGACCCTGTGGACGGGTGTTGAAATTAACGCCCACCTCCTGGAAACCGACGTGCATATTTTGGGCTATGCTTTTGACCCAGATGCTCCCAGTATCTATCCCTATTTACAGCATCATTCCGCCCCTCGTCAAAATTCCGGGGCTGGGGCTGTGATCGCCGCTATCCAAAATGCTGGCGGTCTAGCTGTTTTAGCTCACCCAGCACGCTATCGCCGCCCATCCGCAGAACTCATCCCCGAAGCCAGTCGCCTAGGAATTGATGGCGTTGAGGTTTTCTATGGCTATCGCCGGACTAACCCCTGGTATCCAACGCCGAAAATTACTGAAGAAATACAACAACTGGCTTGGGATTACAATTTACTGCCTACCTGTGGCACCGATACCCACGGCCTTAACCTATTAGTGCGACTTTAAATTTCCAACTCCCCCGCTCAAAAGAGACGGGGTGTATTTTTGGTCATTGAGCATAGTGCATCGCGATAATTCGATCATCTCTAATCTCAAACGGTGCCTGCCATACTAATCATCAGGAAAAAACTCAACAGCAGCACCAGGAGTAAAAATGTTTGGATTAGGGTTGATACTGATTCTTTATGCCAAACAGAGGTTTTCATAATCGGATTGACTGTTGTCAATTTGAACTGATACATTTACGCGACATTTTTCCGGTTGTTCCCGGACAATGCGACGATAGCACTATTACCCGTTAAGGTA
>NZ_JBIMLI010000265.1:0-3054 GCF_051859755.1 Limnospira sp. | reverse complement strand
AGTCAGACCATATTCATACCTTAGTTGAATACCCTCCTCAACTCTCTATTTCTGTCATAGTAAATGCTTTAAAAGGAGTTGACAGTCGTAGATATGGGCAAGCCAGATTCCCTAAACCCTACGGAAAAGAATCTTTATGGTCGCCTAGTTATTTTGTATCTTCAATCGGTGGCGCACCATTAGAGGTTCTGAAGTCTTACATTAAAAACCAAGAAAAGCCGTCGTAGAACGACGGGGTTTTAAACCCAAAATTTTCGATAAAATATTCAAACCTATAGAGTCCAACCCTACCAATTCCCAGTCAGGGGACGGAAACATTACTGCGTACCAGGTTTTAGTGGTCTGTCCTCATTGCGTCCAATTTAGCGCTTAGCGAGTTCTGGCGTACGGGCGACCCGCCGCTTGTGCAGTTCTTTAAGCAGAGGATTAGGGCAATTTATAAATTGCCCCAAAGCGTAGGTTGAACTAAACTGTACGTTGCTGGCTTAAAGCTTCATAAGAAGCTTGGAAATCATCAACAGTAATCTTGATCGCAGCAGTATCTGTTTCACCTTGAGACCTAAAACGGCGAATTGCTCCTACAGCGGCTTGATTGCAGAGTAATACTAAATCTGCACCATTCCAACCTTCTGTTATCTTAGCCCAATGTTCCAAGTCCACATTTAACAGAGGTCTGCCCTGATTGTAAACTTGTAAAATCTTGAACCGACTATCTAAATTTGGTAAATCTACCTTCAATTGTAAATCTAACCGTCCTGCACGTAACAAAGCAGGGTCTATGGCATCAGGACGATTGGTAGCCCCAATTACCAAAATGTTAGACCCCGATTCTAAACCATCTAACTCCGTCAGTAATTGCCCCACTACCCTGTTACTTACCCCAGAATCACCAGTGTAAGTTCCCCGTGCTGGAGCTAATGTATCCAGTTCATCGATAAATATTACACAGGGATCTGCTTGTCGGGCTTTAGCAAATAATTCTCTTACCGCCTGTTCACTGGCTCCCACCCAACGGCTGAGTAAATCTGGTCCATTAATACCAATAAAGTTAGCTCGGGCTTGAGAAGCCACAGCCTTGGCTAATAATGTTTTACCAGTACCGGGAGGACCCCACAACAGTATTCCTTTGGGCGCTCTGGCTTTTGTTTCTTTGTAGAGTTCTGGGTACAACAAAGCCCCTTCCACAGATTCCCGCAAGGTCTGTTTTATGGTTTCCAAGCCGCCAATATCTTCCCATTCCACATGAGGAACTTCAACTTCCATGCTACGAAGTACTGCTGGTTTGATTTCCTTGAGAGCCTGCAAGAAATCGGATTGCTCTACCGCGATATCTTCTGGAATTTGCATATCAATGGAAGGAACCTGACGGCGTAAAGCTGTGTATGCGGCTTTTTGACAGACAGCTTTTAAGTCAGCCCCCACAAATCCCACGGTGTGATCGGCAATAAACTCCAGATCAACTGAATCATCTAAGGGCATAGCACGAGTCAGAACTTCCAGGATTTCTTTGCGCCCATTGATATCTGGAACTCGAAACTGAATTTCTCTGTCGAATCGTCCAGGACGGCGTAGAGCTGGGTCAAGATGATCAGGGCGATTAGTAGCCCCCAGTAAAATCACGCCTTTGTTCTGGGAGAAACCATCCATGAGGCTCAATAGTTGAGCAACTAAACGCTTTTCTACTTCCCCTTCTACTGCACTACGGTTTGGGGCCAAGCTATCGATCTCGTCAATAAAGATAATACAGGGAGCATTTTTGGCAGCTTTTTCAAAAATTGCCCGCAGTTTTTGCTCTGCTTCACCATAATATTTGGTGATGACTTCAGGGCCAACAAGGGCAATGTAGTTAACCCCCAGTTCTTCAGCTAACGCACGAGCTGTGAGTGTTTTGCCAGTACCGGGGGGACCAACTAATAATACCCCATGTGTAGGTTCAAGTCCTAACTTAACTAGCAGGTCAGGGCGTTTTAAAGGAATAGCAATCAGTTCTTTGAGTTCTTTGAGTTCTTGGTTTAATCCCCCAATATCTTTGAGAGTTATACCTAAATTAGGTTCAGGTTGTACATTGGGGTCAGATGCACCTGTATTACGAGGGGGGGAAGAAGGTGTACGAATGGAACTAGTACCAACATTACTAGTTGTATTATTAGGACGGGGAATGTTACCGGTTCTGGGAATACTGCTTAATGAGCGTGAGTTAAACTGATATTCAGTT
The DNA here is from genome assembly GCF_051859755.1 of Limnospira sp. NCBI lineage: Bacteria > Bacillati > Cyanobacteriota > Cyanophyceae > Oscillatoriales > Sirenicapillariaceae > Limnospira > Limnospira sp. Next base: position 839 of record NZ_JBIMLI010000265.1, on the reverse strand, counting down.
TTAATTTCTCCATTTTCAACTTTTTCCTCTAGAGCTTTTACTAACTCTAGCAACTGCTCAAATCCCTTGAATAAATCACTCATAAAGTCCCTCAAAAGTCAATTAATAAAATACATTATAGCAGTCTTGACTGATATCTCCCTGTCTAATGATACGGTTGAACACAATTCCCGCATAGTGCATATTAAGAATTTTTAAATTATCTAAAAATCTCTCAGTTTCTGCTAGACACATTGGTTCAGCTTAGATTCCAGTGACTATCGGAAATGCGATCGCGTAGCGTGTGCGTAGCACGTATCGCCTTACCTTTAACCCAAGCAGGGGTCGAGAACGGAGTCGCCTCCATCGCCTCCCATTCAAAACCGTGCTTGCGAGTTTCCCAGCACACGGCTCCTGATGTAGATGCCCATTGTCATTGGCACAGAGTTACTACCCCCTGCTTTGTCCTTCTTTGTTCAGAGCTATATGCAGCACGTAGTCTTTCAACTCGCTCTCGCCGTAATACTCCTACTTATTACAGGATTTACATCTACACCGTGGCACGTCTGCTTATCCTTATTATTACATAAGGCATTTGCTTCTTGCAACATCTCTATCCCTCTAGGGGTAGGGGTCGAAAGGGAAGTCGCCTTCCCCAACTCCCATTCAAAACCGTGCTTGATAGTTTCCCATCACACGGCTCCTGATGTGGATACCCTATTTGTCAAAGGAACAGAGTTACTACCCCCTGCTTTGTCCTTCTTTGTTCAGAGCTATATGCAACACGTAGTCTTTCAACTCGCTCTCGCCGTAATACTCCTACTTATTACAGGATTTACATCTACACCGTGGCACGTCTG
>NZ_JBIMLI010000264.1:0-3057 GCF_051859755.1 Limnospira sp. | reverse complement strand
TGGGGATGTATATTTCGGCATTTAGCTCGCTTGCTGTGTACTTATCTAGCTTAGACTGATTGTTGAGTATTGTAAAGCAATGTTCAGTTAATTTGCTAACAGGACGTAACTCTCCGACTCCCCCAGCCCTCTAGGTAGGGGGAACCATGATTGTCCCATTACCATTGTGATTGTGTCCCCGATGGGGTAGGCTAGATCGAGTGCAACTAACCGAACTAATATTTATTTTAGAGAGCGATCGCACAATTGATGTCAGCCACTAAGTCTAACCAGCCGGGACAAGACTGGCTAAGTTAACATTCCCCCAAAAGGGCGCTGTGGAGAGGAACATCAATTTCAACATTAAACCGTTCTAATCAGGACGGGGTTTCAGAGTCAAGGAGTTTCGATGACAACATCTGTATCTGCCCAAACCCGTACCATTCGCATTGCTTCACGCAAAAGCCAACTCGCCCTAGTTCAAACTTACTGGGTTCAGGAAGAACTACAAAAGCGCTTTCCTGATATCAAGTTTGAAGTTCATACCATGTCCACCCAGGGGGATAAAATCCTAGATGTAGCCCTAGCCAAAATTGGGGATAAGGGACTGTTCACCAAGGAACTAGAAGTGGGGATGCTTAACCATGATACTGATATGGCGGTGCATTCCCTCAAAGATTTACCAACAAACCTCCCAGAAGGTCTAATGCTGGGCTGTGTGACTGAACGGGAAGACCCCGCAGATGCTTTGGTAGTCCACGAAAACCATCGCGACAAACAACTAGACACTCTGCCACCCGGTGCGGTGGTCGGTACGTCTTCCCTGCGTCGTCTGGCACAACTACGCCACAATTTCCCGCATTTGGAATTTAAGGATATTCGCGGGAACCTGAACACGCGCCTGCAAAAATTGGATGAGGGTCAGTATGATGCGATAATTTTAGCAGTGGCTGGACTGAAACGGTTGGGAATGGCCGATCGCATTCACCAAGTCATTCCGGCTGAAATCTCTCTGCACGCGGTGGGACAGGGCGCTCTGGGTCTTGAATGCCGAGAGGGAGATACGGAAATTTTCGAGGTGGTTAAAGCCTTAGAACATACCGTCACAGCCCAAAGATGTCACAGTGAACGGGCATTTTTACGGGAATTAGAAGGGGGTTGTCAGGTTCCCATTGGTGTTAATACTATGGTGGAAGGCGATCGCCTAACTTTAACCGGAATGGTGGCTAGTTTGGACGGAAAACGCCTAATTAAAGATACAGTGACCGGACAGGCTAGTGACGCGGAACAGTTGGGGATTCAATTAGCCCACAAACTTAAACAACAGGGTGCTGAGGAAATTTTGGCGGAAATTTTTGCCGAAGTTCAGCGCAGTTAAACTTCACGCATGGGCGAGTAATTATGACACAATCTGATGAGAATTTTCAAATTGCCCTCAAATTTACCTTGAAATGGGAGGGCGGCGTTGGACACCCGGAAGACCTGGGAGGTGTGGTTAATTATGGCATCACCCAGGCGACCTACGACACCTATTTAAAAAATAAGGGTCAGGGGTCGAAATCGGTTAGGCAAATTACTCAGCCAGAGGTTGAAGAGGTTTATTATACGATGTACTGGCTACCGTCAAAGGCTGATTTAATGGTGTTACCTTTGGCGGTGGTTCAGTTTGATACGGCGGTTAATTTTAGTGTTCCCGGCAGTATTGAGTTTTTACAAGAAACTCTGGGAGGACTGACTGTAGATGGTCGCTTTGGACCGAAAAGCCAAGGGGTTCTCGAACAAAATAATAACCTGGAAACTGCCCAAAGATACTGTCAGGGTCGCATTGACTATCGCTACCAACGGGTTAAGACTAACCCTAGCCAACAGATATTTTTGGAGGGTTGGCTAAGACGCGATCGCGATTTATTGGGCTATGTTACCCAATTGGGCGGCGGTCAGGCTCCGGTTATTGATCCGCCCAAACCACCCAACACACCGAAACCACCCAACACAGAAACCCCGAAAGATTCGGAAATTATGGATAAACTCCAACAGGCGATCGCCCTTTTGCAAGAGGTAGCACAAAGCCTTAAACAAAAGGATTGACCTGTCTTGTGGGGGGCTGAAACAACGGAGAGGGTGAAATATTACCCCGAGAACCTTGCGGCTCACTCGATTTCAAGTCGGGACGGTATCAATACCCATTACCCTTATCCGTAAATGATTGTGGCGGTTTCTTGTGTCTGTAGGCTAAAAATTTATAGCCAAATTATAGCCAAATTGTCCTAAAGTTTGGGAATAGAAAGCCCCCGGTTTCGGCCTGCATAGTTTTGGTAAATAACTTGGGGTGAGTTGCCGACCCAAGCCGCAACGTCTTTAGCATCAATCCCGGTATCAAGACAGAGGGTGATAAAAGTGTGTCTCATTTGGTAGGGTTTCCGTTGCTTTATCCCCGTTTTTTTGAGGACTGGGTGCCAGTGTCTTTTGCCAAAATCACCGTCTTGGATCGGCTTGCCCGTGATGCTGGGGAAAACTATTTCTGAATGGTTTTGCGATCGCGCCTCTCCGAGAATAGTTTGGACTTGTTCATTGCAGGGAAAATCGCGGCGCGTTTGACTCTTGAGGCCGTCGCAGCGCTTGCGCCCCCCTTCCCCGCGAACAATCACACTACTAAAAGTGATTTGACTTAGATCGGCAGCAACGTCTGACCATCGTAGAGCGATCGCCTCCGATGGGCGACACCCAGTGAAGAAACAGAAACGGACATACAAACTAAAATGGCTGTGAAGTGGATCCGAATCAAAACCCTGGATAATGCGATCGCGTTCGTTAGCCGTAAAAGGGTTAATCTCGTCAGAATCACTTGCTTTTTTAACCGATCAGCTTTAGCGCTTAAATCTTTAAATGGTGAGGGTTCGCTCACTAGCCTTTTTTCGATCGCCCACTTAAAACAAGCATTAAGTTGCGTCATCAACCGGGATGTGGTGTCAATTGTCAGGTTCTGAATAGCCCAATCAAATATAGCACCAGACAGGAAAGTTAGGACGTATAATGGAGAGGACGAGATGACTAAGAAGACCCAAAATGCCAGCCCCC
>NZ_JBIMLI010000263.1:0-3059 GCF_051859755.1 Limnospira sp. | reverse complement strand
TTGCGGGATACCGCCTCTGTTACCTTAACGGGTAATAGTGCTATCGTCGCATTGTCAGGCAATAGCCGGATAAATGTTGCGTAAATGTATCAGTCCGACCCTAAGTATTGCGATCGCTCGTTTGAACTCACCCACAGGCAACCACTTCGCCACCTGGGTGTTTAATTCTGTCAATGCCAGCGATTATGTCCACCATGACTGTATATGGCCAGAATCCCTCTCACAATTATGGCAAGCCTGGTTAGAAATGTTTTCCCCAGATAGCTTACCCTTAGCGGTGAGTGAGTCAGCCATGAGTGACCCGCAATTTAGTCTACCACCATTATCAGCCGCTCTGGAAACCAAACCCAGCTACAGCAGCCGACTAATGCAACAATTGGGAATAGATTTATGGCAGTGGCTGTTTCAGGGAGCAATTCAAAGCAGTTTCCACCGTTGTCAAGGACTAGCCCTAGGCCAAAAATGTCCGCTGAGAATACGATTAGATGTGCGATCGCCCAATTTAATTCCCCTACCATGGGAAATTATGCAATCACAGGCGGGACAACCAGCCATCTCCCTAAGTCCGAGGCTGTTATTTAGTCGCACTACCTGTGATGTCCAACCATTAAGCGATCGCCCCTTAATCCAAGCCCTAAACATCTTATTAGTTTTAGGTCATAACGACATCCCCCAATGTCAAACCCCACCAGCCACAAATTCCCATGGGCTGGAATTAGAAAAGGAAGCCTCACAAATTGCGGAAGTTTTAGCCAACACCACCGACCCAGGATCTGACTCATCAAGAAGCGATCGGCTACCCTGTTTCATCAAAACACTAATCCAGCCCAGTGTAGCCCAACTAATTACGGAACTAGAAACCCCCCAGCAGCTAGGTCAGATACCGTATAACGTGATCTTCTATGCAGGTCATGGCTTGACGGGTCCTGATGGTGGTTTACTATTTCTACAAGAGCAAACTACCATTAATGGTACAGAATTGGCTCAAGTTCTAGTGCGCTGTGGTATCACTCTAGCGGTATTTAATGCCTGCTGGAGTGCAGTCCCAGCCATGGAATTATCATCGACTCTACAAAACATCACTCTTCCCGCCATTCCCAGCAGCAGCTTGGCTAAAGTATTAATCCATCATGGAGTCCCAGCGGTTTTAGGAATGCGGGACTCCATTACGGACAGCGAAGCCCTCAGTTTTATTCAAACCTTTGCTAGAGCCTTATCAGAAAGGATGCCCATTGATCGGGCTGTAGCGATCGCCAGACAACAGTTGCTGACCCTCTACAAATTCAACCAGCCAGCTTGGACTCTGCCCATATTATATATGCACCCTGAGTTTAATGGCTTCCTAGCCCCCACCGAGGACGCTATTCGCACCCAACTACCCGCCAACTCACCCACGGCGCTAGGATATTGTCTCCCCCGCGCCTATCTGAAACTCCAGCAAACAACTGAGGAAGTCACATCAAAAAGCTGGCTAATAGAAGCCGGACGGGTTCAGATAGGGCGATCGGAACAAAATGATATTGTTTGGCATGAATCATGGATTTCTAATCAACACGCCGAGATTTTCTGTCGCAATGGTAACGGGTCTCCCACCAATCCGCCGACCTACTTTCTGCGAGATTTCTCTCGTTACGGTACTCTAGTTTGGGAGGAACAGAAGCAGCAGTGGCACCGCATTCATCATCAAGAGGTACAACTTTCATCGGGAACTAAGTTAAAATTTGGCAGTTCCCAGGGTCGCATTTGGGAATTTTTGATTGATAGCCCGTAAAACTCTATCCTTATCCTCAGAGAACTTGCGGAATTGCTGCTCTCAGTTTTGTAGCTATGGGTGCGGGATACCATCCCGAACAATTATCCATTATCCGCCTATCCCGAACCTTGGATTATGTTGTCAACAAAGGATGTTACTCAATGACTAAACTTAATTGCCACAATGATGAGACCGCATTGGATTTCTGGTCACTACTGTTAGATGACTCGGAAAATTCTGCCTATCCCTGGAGCCATGAACAAACAGAATCTTATGGCTATTTTGAGGAGGCAGATCTAAACTTGTCTCTGTCACACTGTTTCAGTGACGATGATATAACTCAAAGATCCCAAGTCTTCTTTGAACATATAGAAAATCGGTGGCCGCGGATTTCTCTGTATCAATTATTAGTTGATAAATTAACACTTAATGGCGAGGTAAGTCTCCTATCTCGCATTCCTGAAAATATACTTAGGGGAATATCTAAAGCAGTTGATCAGGATAAGACTTTCCAGAGTCTTGGTGAACAGCTTGTATTTTGCGTTAGTCAAATTTTACCTGAGTGGGACCCGGAAGATTTGCAGGTTCTCGCTCGTCCTATGGTTAATGCTATGCGCGGAAATGACAATCGCGCCCTAGAATCAATATTGACAAAAGTGGGTTCCCAACAATGGCATGAACTCTCACCCGTAGAACAAGCTCGCTTGAGTTTGGCGATCGCTCATTATGCCCTAACTTTGGCAAACACCACCGGAACTTCTTTGCAGGAGAGTTAATCAGATTAATTGATGGGATTTTTCAAAGACTGTTAACAATTGTGGCAATTTTCGCCAAAATATCTGCCAAAAAGTTGACGATATTATAGGGCTTATGGTATCATTGAAGAAATCGCACCCAAGGGGTTATTGTGTCTATACGCAAAAAAAGACGCGATCGCCCTGATTCTATCGTCCCCCCAAATATTATCTGGGCAAAAATTAAAATTCCCGATTATTGGCTATATGGACGAGATAATTGGTAAACCCGCCCGTACAGGGCTACTGTCCTTGGTGATATATATTGGCACAAACTAGGTTTGGTGCATAAGAACTCAGGAAAGGGAACCGGGAAGGTAGGGGGTCAATCTGTTTTGGGTAAAATCGGGAAATATTGATAGGCTAGTAAAAGCTGTAGTGGAATATTCATACACCAGGGGAAAGTAAGTGTCTTTAAGTTATGGTTAATGGTGTCTGTCAGCACCCCCGGCTGAAGCACGGGGGCTTCGTGCCCCCGCTTTCAGGTAGCTGACCAGCTTAAGCCTTAACTG
>NZ_JBIMLI010000262.1:0-3070 GCF_051859755.1 Limnospira sp. | reverse complement strand
TAGAATCGCAGATAGAAGCGATCGCATCTCAATCCCAATCACGGCTAGAATCGCAGATAGAAGCGATCGCATCTCAATCCCAATCACGGCTAGAATCGCAGATAGAAGCGATCGCATCTCAACTCCAGTCGATAACTGAAGCCGTGGCAGATACTACCATCGTGTCTTCTTCTGGTTTTTTGTATACCGAACTCGACAGATTATTGAAATCAGGCAACTGGAAAGCTGCCGACGAAGAAACGGCTAAGATGATGTTAGCGGTGGCGGGAAAAACCTCTAGGAGATATTTAGACGACGATGATATCAAAAACTTTCCCGGCGAGGATTTGCGAATCATCGATGGTCTTTGGGTCAAACACAGCAGGGGACGCTTTGGGTTTAGTGTCCAGAAGCAAATTTACATCAATTGTGGAGGATTGCCTGTAGGAAACTATCCAGGTGATACAGCGTGGTGTCAGTTTTGTGACGAGGTGGCATGGCGATATAATGGGGATTACGTGGTCTGGTCTGATTGCACGTTTTCCGCGACTGCTCCCCGCGGTCATCTCCCAAGTTATACCGGGCACTATAGTACTTTTACATCTCTTCTCTCGCGCACAGACTTGTTAACCTTTAACATATAAGCACTTCTAAGCACTTCAGGCAGTTGTCAAGTTCTTGTTTTCGGCAACTTTTTCACAGAAACATCGGCACCTCCCCCTATTCTATGCCTGGCACTCCACTCAAAGCGGTAGCCATTGGCTTTGACAAACTTTTAGGCCACTTCTGTAACCTCTGTACTTTCGCGTTTCCGGAATATTCCCAGGAAGTTTCATCTGTCCGGGAGATGTCTTTTTCCCACTGAGTGAAGAAACCCGGTTTCTATCAGGGTTATAGGTAAATACCGAAATATGTCCGTCGTAACCGAGTTTCTCAGTTCCTCTCGGTGGGTTATCATAGCATAAAGCCGGGTTTCCCTACACCCGGTTGTCGTGATTTATCAGGGTTGGGAATGATGACGAAATGTCCTGTTTGTGAAACCGAATATACAGAAAATGAGGTCGAAACCTGTTCCGTGTGTGGTTATGACCTGACCCCCTATCCCCCTATTGACGAGATACCGTCCGAGTTGTGGGAGAAGGAGAAAAAACGCATTGCCGTCGCCAAGCGGGTTTGGAAATCGTCTCAGTCTCAGGTAAAGTCCGCACAGTTGATGGTCTCTCACCTGCAGTCTTATTTATATGAGACGACCCGGAACATTTACGGTTTTACCCAATCCCAATCTCAACTTCCATCCCAGAGTCAAGCGATCGCATCTCAATCCCAATTGCTATCACGCCTAGAATCCCAGAGTCAAGCGATCGCATCTCAACTCCCATCCCAGAGTCAAGCGATCGCATCTCAACTCCCGTCCCAGAGTCAAGCGATCGCATCTCAACTCCCATCCCAGAGTCAAGCGATCGCATCTCAACTCCCATCCCAGAGTCAAGCGATCGCATCTCAACTCGACGAGTCGATAACTGAAGCCGTGGCAGACATTACTTCCATCGTGTCTTCATCCTCTGGTTTTGATTATAGCCAACTCGACAGATTATTGAAATCAGGCCAGTGGGAAGCAGCCGACGAAGAAACGACTAAGATGATGTGTAGGGTGGCGGGAAAAACCTCTAGGAGATATTTAGACGACGATGATATCAAAAACTTTCCCGGCGAGGATTTGCGAATCATCGATGGTCTTTGGGTCAAACACAGCAGGGGACGCTTCGGGTTTAGTGTCCAGAAGCAAATTTACATCAATTGTGGAGGATTGCCTGATGGACGCTATCCAGGTGATACAATATGGGAGCGCTATTGCGGGGAGGTGGGATGGCGAGTGAATGGGTCGTATATATCATGGTCTGATTGCACGTTTTCGGCGGCAGCTCCCCTGGGCCATCTTCCCGCCCGTTTTGTTGGGGTTGGTTGGTGGTTGGGTTTTGGTGTGGGACTGGTAAGGCGTAGGTTAGCACTCTTCTCTCGCGCAGAGACTTGCAGACTGTAGCATATAAGCACTTCAGGTGAAGAAACCCGGTTTCTATCAGGGTTATGGGTAAATCCGAAAGATGTCCGTTTCTACCCGGTTTCTAGTTCCTCTCGGTGGGTTATCATAGCATAAAGCCGGGTTTCCCTGCACCCGGTTGTCGTGATGTATCGGGTTGGGAATGATGGAGAAATGTCCCGTTTGTGAAACGGAATATACACCAAATGAGGTGGAAACCTGTTCCGTGTGTGGTTATGACCTGACACCCTATCCCCCTGTGATTGGTGGGATACCCTCCGGGTTTTTGGAGAAGGAGAAAAAACGCATTGCCGCCGCCAAGCGGGTTTGGCAATTGTCTCAGTCTCAGGTAGAGTCCGCACAGTTGATGGTCTCTCACCTGCAATCTCAGTTAGATGAAATGACCCGGAAAATTGACGGTTTTACCACTACTCAATCACGCCTAGAATCCCAGAATGAAGCGATCGCATCTCAATCGCTATCACGGCTAGAATCTCAGGTCAAAGCGATCGCATCTCAATCGCTATCACGCCTAGAATCTCAGGTCAAAGCGATCGCATCTCAATCCCAATCGCTATCACGCCTAGAATCGCAGATAGAAGCGATCACATCTCAACTCCAATGCCAATCGTCACAGGTCAAAGCGATCGCATCTCAATCCCAATCGCTATCACGCCTAGAATCGCAGGTCAAAGCGATCGCATCTCAATCCCAATCGCTATCACGCCTAGAATCGCAGATAGAAGCGATCGCATCTCAATCCCAATCGCTATCACGCCTAGAATCGCAGGTAGAAGCGATCGCATCTCAATCCCAATCGCTATCATGGCTAGAATCTCAGGTCAAAGCGATCGCATCTCAATCCCAATCACGGCTAGAATCGCAGATAGAAGCGATCGCATCTCAATCCCAATCGCTATCATGGCTAGAATCTCAGGTCAAAGCGATCGCATCTCAACTCCAATGCCAATCGTCACAGATAGAAGCGATCGCATCTCAATCCCAATCACGGCTAGAATCGCAGATAGAAGCGATCGCATCTCAATCCCAATC
>NZ_JBIMLI010000261.1:0-3091 GCF_051859755.1 Limnospira sp. | reverse complement strand
CACCCGGCTTCACAGAAAATGCGGCATTAGCTACGGTATTTTTTGTGGGTTCTAAGATGAAATGAACGGGTACATTATACCGATTTTTGATAAATACATTACGCCCGTTTGTGTTAGCATTTACTGCCACTAATTCGGCAACTGTATTAGCCGTTAAACTAATAGCGGTTGTAACGGGAGTACCCGGTATCTTAGCAGTAATATTGAGAGTGTCTAAATTTAGAGCGCTACTATAAACTGAAAAACTCATAATCACCTACCTCCTAAATAATTCCATTGTAGCCGGTTAGTAAGTGATTGTCTGCTCTAACCCGACAATCTGCGAAACACTATCCTCTGTTATCCCGTAGATACTAGCAGTAGATTTTAACTCGTCATCCCATGCAGTGTTAGGCGGTAGCCATAAACATTGACCTGGTATGCAATTGCTGATGTGTCCATGACTAAACCAAACCCCAACGCTACCCGTGTTCTGTAGGTGTAAGCGATATCTGTGAGTATTAGCAGCACGAATTAGGGTGGGTGTGTTACCTACGGAAATCCCAAAATTTTCGGGTTGGGTCAGTGATGGGGTTTTTGGCAATGTGTCTAGTTGGTATTCTGCCATACCAAAAATATTAATTGAATCATTGTTGTGTAATTGAGTCAGACACCTAGCTTTTAATACAGAATGTGAATCTATGGCTAACCCTTCTGTTTGATTGGTAATCAATTCGATTAATAAATTTTCGGTATGAATTCCCCCGTAATAAGGGAGTTTTATAACACCTAGATTTAACCCGCTTTCTGTGGCTAGGTTCCAATAAAATATCTGTAAGTCTATAGAACCTTGTAACACATCTTGTTTCTTTTCCCACCTTTGGTAATAACTATCTTCTGGGTAAATTTTAGGTATTTGTGATTGATTGATACTAGGGATATAACACCTAGCGTTCAAACTAGAAACATAGGCATAAGCAGTAATATCATAACGAAATCTATCAGTTATCAAGCCTTCTAAGATTGCGCCATTAAATAACTCTACAGCGTTATTCCAGTTACTAGCGTTAATTTCCGTAGCAATATTTCTAATTCCCCGCATGAATAGTCCTCAATTATCTTGTAATATTATATAATATTTCTAAGTTATTGATTGGTCTCATGTAGTCGTTTGATATGGTGAAAGATAGTATCAGGTCAAGTACGCCTAAAAATGTTGGTAGGTCTGGTGGCGTAAGTTCAGGTTTAGCGGGAGATTTAGGCGACCAGACATCTTCAGCAATGGACTTTGGTAGGGGTTTGCCGTATGCAAGAGAAAGAGATAGAGCGGGTATTCCAGGATTGGTAAATCCTTGGGACCCAATTACTAGGGTACCGCGTGGAATTAAGCCAGAAGACCATGGCAGGTGGAAACGAGAGGATGACGAACAGCGAATAGATGAGGAATATCGGCGGCGTGATGTCAAAAAAGAGGCAACCGTTAAGGAACCGCCAAATAGAGATGAACCAAAGGGAGGCAAAAAACCTAAGGGAGGTAGTAGTGGTGGAGGCGGTAGTGGTCGCAGCTTTGGGGGTCCTAATTCAGGCGATAAAATAGATGATGATAAAGGAAGGCGACCAGACGATAGTAGTGGTGAATGGCTCGAAGAACTTGAGAGGGCTCTTGAGTTTAGAGAATATTCGTGGGATTGCAGGCTATTTATGGTGTATATGCACTACCCGGACGGGACGTGGGATATGGGGACAAGTAATCCTGTTACATATAATCACAGTTTTGACTTAGTAACACCGGATGAATTTCCTAGTCGCAGAAATTTAGAATATATTGTCAACAGAAATGGAAACATCACAGAAGGGACAACACGATTATTTCCAAGAAGCTGGTGGTCTGAATATACTATCTCGATTTATGAATCAGAAGGGGGGGAACACATTTGTTCATTTAATAAATTTGTTCTTAGCCAAGTTGGCGCGAGGAGGGGGCAAATCTATGGGATTCAAGCTATGGGGAATAACATAAAATCGTTTGTCGGTATAGTTAAAAATCTTAGAAACCGTACCGTATATTATGAACAACGATACTCCGGTAATTGGTCTAACCCAATAAGAAGGACAGGTCCAGCCAGGTTTGCATCTGATGTAATACAGAGTTATGGTAGAAGTTGGGCAGCTACGCATTATTTGCATGGCTATCCATTAGGGTATAGGTATATATTCAAAAATCTAGGAATCCATCCAATATCAATAGATACGAGTACGTCCTCCGATAGATATATCTACCGGAATCCTACTGAAACCTGCAATTGGGAAGAGATTATTCCGCGTAAGATTAGAAGAATTTGGATACCAGACATGAATGAAGAATGTTGCGGAATGATTAGAAGGATTTATGAGTTTTTAGACCCTGAATCCTTTCCTGCTGAAATGCCAGAAAAAATAACAGTTAATGCCGAGAATACAGAAAATAGAATTAAACGAATAAACACATTACCAGAATGGCTGATGTACAGGTTTGACATCGATGACGAAAGATGGGGTGAATTTGAAGTTAAAGTAGAGATTGATGATGTCAATCTCATGACCAAAGCCGAAGAAAAAGCCGAAATCAAATTACCTAACTTAGCTGAATCAATTGCTGAAATATTTGGTATGGTAATGGAAATTGCTATTAGTCACCAAGTTACCCAAAATGCTGTTTTAACAGCATTACACGAAGCAGGTTTAGCTCACGCGGCGGCGTTTAAAGCAGGTAGGGAAGTGTCGGAGATAATCGACTATTTGGGCTTTGCTACCGAGGAAAAATATGAAACAATTAAAACAGCATTTACCCCGGAGGCTGATAATTTTGAGGAGCTACTGGAACCCAATGAAAGCAAAATTAAGATTACCAACCAGAAGGATGCAAAAGAAACATTACAAACAACATTAAATCAAATTCAATAAATATTTGCTTACGCGCTCAAGGTACTTTACAGGTGAACAGTAATGACCCAGCAAAAGACATATTAGCCGATTTAACGCGGTTATATGATTCAATGAAAAAACCGGATGATATTAGAGAACAAGAAACCAAGAAAGTACAAGAATTACTGAAAAAAGACTTTCCTGATAT
>NZ_JBIMLI010000260.1:0-3098 GCF_051859755.1 Limnospira sp. | reverse complement strand
CTTCCGGGCGCGAGAACACAGTGGGCAACCGCTTGGGGCACTGGGGCCGCTCAAGGACATCAAGGTCTGGCAAGGGAGGGTCAAGAACTTGGCGGTAGAGAAAGAGCAAGGCACTGAGGGCAACGTTTTGGGTGGAGGCAGCCATTTTTTTAGCGACCGCGAGGTGAGATAGGTAGGCGCGGACTTCTGGCGCTCCCATCTCTCTGGGGTGGCGTTTTTGGTGAAAGAGGATGAAGTCTTGGATGTAATAGAGATAGGACTTCTCGGTTTTGCGGCTGAGATGCCGGAAGCGGATGGCTTGGCGCAGGCGATCGAGAAGTTGGGACGGTTGAGGCACTTCCATGACAGGACTTGCGCTAAAAGACGACGAAAAGGGGTGTTAGACCGCACGTGCGCGATAATAACCATAATATCGGAGTTAGACCGCCAGTGCTTGACAACATCCTCCAGGGGTGAGTTATCCTGTAATTGCGGTCTAATAAATAGTTGTACTGCCTGCGTAGTACGGGACTTGACATACTATGCTACCATCTAAGAAGCGCAGTCACCACAACACTTCGTTGGAGCCGACAAACACCGTTAGCCCGACGACGCTGGCTAAGCGTCGTTCGCGGCTCAACTCCGCCGTTAGCTAGACCGGTAGCGAAGGGTAAACCCCCTCCCCCTGATTTATGAATGCCCCGTAGATGGGACTACAAGTGCTGTTGCTGAGTGGTTGCAACTTTGGGGTTGAGTGTAGCTTGACTTTGATGCTGCCCTAGACTAATACATTAGCTCTATCTACTGTATAATCCCCTAAAGGTTTAAAGACCTGTAGAAACACCAGTACTGCTTGAAAGTTCAAGGCTCAAAAATGCGAATAGAGGATGATGCTCCATCACAACCACCAGAGAACCTTCGATTACCACTATTTGGTGATTGTGTCATAGCCAATCAAGACTTTCAAAAGAAATTTGAAAATTATCAAGTCAATGAAAGCATCGCCCCTTTGCTTATGTTGGGAGATGTTCTTGAAGTTATGAAAGAGCTACCCAGTGATTCTTTCGATTGTTGTATGACTAGTCCACCCTATTGGGGAAAAAGAGAATATGACGCAGGCGGAATCGGATTAGAGCCGGATTTCAATACTTATATAGATAACTTATGCTTAGTTTTCTCTGAGGTTCATAGAGTTCTGAAGAAAACAGGCTCTTTTTGGCTCAATATTGGTGATTCTTACTACAACAAAAACTTACTCGGCTTACCGTGGCGTATTGCCTTGAACTTGACAGATAATCAAGGCTGGATTCTAAGGAATAGCGTTATTTGGAACAAAGTAAAAGGAGGACCAGACAATTCAAAGGATAGATTGAGAAATATACATGAAAATGTGTTTCACTTCGTGAAGTCATCAAGATATTACTACGATATAGATTCTATTCGTTCTTCACCCAGAAAGACGAAAGTAGTGAATGGTTCTGTTGTTTCTGCGACGGGTGTCACTGGGGTTCGCTATAAACGAAAAATCGAGCTATCCACTGACCTATCTGAAAATGAAAAACACAATGCTTATCAGGCATTGGAAGAAATTCTCCGTCAAGTTTCTGATGGCATCATTTCTGATTTCAGGATGATTATTCGAGGACAACAAAGAACCACACATTCTGATTCTGAGAAAGTTTCTGGTCGAGCCAAAGAACTCAAGGAAAAAGGATTTTACTTTCTGAAATATCATCCTAAAGGATCTAAACCAAGTGATGTTTGGGAAATTCTTCCAGAAGATGCTCAAAAACGAGAACTTCACTTTGCGCCCTATCCCGTCGATCTTTGTAAAATCCCAATATCTTCCACGTGTCCACCTAACGGGATTATTCTAGATCCTTTTTGTGGTACTGGAACTACGATGCTTGTAGCCCAGCTACTTGGCAGAAAGTCCTGCGGGATAGATCTTTCCCCTCAGTACTTAGAGATAGCGAAAGAAAGAAGCGAAACAATTTTATGAGCAAAATAATTGAGATTTTTGGATATTCAAGAAATCAACCCGAACATATAGATTTGGCCAGTCTTATTCAAGGGCAACATTGTCCATATTTAAAAAGACGTTGTATAAAAGTCCGCAAAAGCCAACCTGATATATCTATAGGCACCTGCTCAGTAGTCTATGGCAAAAATTCTATTCCGGTCATTATTTGTCCTCATAGGTTACTAGAGAGAAAACAGATCTTTATAGACTGCTTACACTTGCTCACCAACCATGAACCTGGAAATGAATTGCATGTTGTTTCAGAAATTTCAATTCCAGGAGGCAATGTAGATTATTTTCTCGTATCTGCCTTAAATAATAAGGTGAAGGATTTCGTTGGCATTGAACTCCAAACACTGGATACAACTGGCACTGTTTGGCCGGAACGCCAACGGTTACTTGAAGAACTTGGAGTTCCTACAGAAGATAACCAAAGTCAATCTAAAAAGACCTTCGGTATGAACTGGAAAATGACAGCAAAAACAATCCTTATACAGCTACATCATAAGATTGAGACTTTTGAGCACATCAATAAAAAGCTTGTTCTTGTAATTCAAGATTGTTTTCTAGATTATATACAGCGTGAATTTAGCTTTTCACATGTTAGTCATCAAGCTCAATTAGGAGATTCTATGCATATTCATGCATATCAGATGACGGAGCAACCAGACCATTCTTTCAGGTTAGCGTTGGGTTGTCGTTTAAGTACAGATGTGGAGGGTATTGCTAGATGCCTTGGTCTTCAAGCAGAGGCGAATATTGAACTTGAGCAAATTGTTAAAGCCTTAGAGTCGAAGTTGTCGGTGAACACCCTTTTTACTCCTATATAACCTCTTGACTAGCTAACACTGCGTTGGTGCGGACGGAACAGAGGTTATCGATGGGAGTCCGATATTATCTGCCGCCGCACAACTTCACCGTTAAATTTTATCAAGGTGGGAATGTGATGTTTTTCGAGACAATGCCTACTTTTTAACAACATTGGTAGGATCAGGGAGGTCTACCCCCTTTCCAAGAGTGCGATCGCACTATGCTCAATCTACCTGAGAGCCGCGATCATCGATAGAATGGGGATAAAGTTCTGGGTAGAGTGGCA
>NZ_JBIMLI010000259.1:0-3109 GCF_051859755.1 Limnospira sp. | reverse complement strand
CGTGGTTGAAAGCCCGCATTCGCCATTGTATTGAGCAGTTTGATTCTCTCCATGATGCCATGGATTCTGTTCTCAAGACTGCGTCCTAACCGTATTGACTAGTGCTATATATAAGTGTTGCACTGGATTGCCACTTCTATCTGTGTTTGTTGGCACTAACTGTCATTGCTGATTACAAGGCTGATTACAAGTTAGTGGGCTTTATAGGGAACTTCCCTTGGTATAATTAGATTTAGATTTGCCTTCCTTTAATGCTACTGGAAGTCTCTCGCGCTTACCGACGGGGTTGGTGGGGGAGTACAACATAGCCTGAGAAGCACCGATGCCCAGGTTGTGGGCCTGAGCCTTAACGGTGGGTAACTTCAAATCTCTAGTGATCGAAATCTCGAAGCCCCTTGCAGTTTGTGAGGTGGTGTGTCAACATAAAACTTCTGACTTAGCGCGAGTTCTCATGCAGACTGAGGCTTTTAGTGAGCTTTTTCCTCTTTTTAAAGGGGCAAACCCAGAAACTCTGGAATGGTTGTTGTCGGTGGCTGTGAAGCACGAGTATCCAGCTAATCGCGCGATCGTGATGGAGGATGCTTGGGGAAATGCAGTTTATTTCATCGTTTCCGGGTGGGTCAAGGTACGGCGACTGTCGGGCGATAATGTAGTCACCCTGGCTATTTTGGGGCGAGGTGATTTTTTTGGCGAAATGGCGATTCTCGATGAGTCTCCCCGATCCAATGATGTGATTGCTTTGTCCTCTGTACGATTGATTAGTGTCTCGGCTCAACGATTTATTCAAACGCTGTTTAAAGACCCACAACTCCATCATCGAATGTTGCAACTGATGGTGCGACGTTTGCGCCAAACTAACCAGCGTTATCAGATCCGACACCGCCCTCCGGCGGTTAAGCTGGCTAATACTTTGGTGGAGTTGGCGGAAAATTATGGCCAGTTGACAGAAAAAGGGGCTGATATTTTTAACATTCCTGAACAAGATTTGGCTCATGTTACTGATATCAGTCTGGAAGAGACTAGCAAAATTATGGAAAAACTCAATAGCAAGGGTTGGATTAATATTGATACGGAACGTCAGGTGATCCATTTGATTAACCTCAAGCACCTTAATCAATTGGCTAATCAGTAGGCTAGTCCTCTGGTAGCTGGCTCCTTTGCTCTTGGGGCTTGAGCTAAAACAGCCCTAATTTGTCGCTATTTTTCTGTTTAATGACTCAAGCTATTAGAACCCCCTCCCTAGAGGGCGCTGACTCGACGGTAGCCACCCATTACCTGGTTTCTATGTCTCAACCGGGGTCTCATTTGTTTGAGGTGCGGTTCCAAATCTCTCGACACTATGGCGCGGGTCCGGTGGTGGACTCCGGGGTGATTGATTTGAAAATGCCGGTGTGGACTCCGGGTTCTTATATGGTGCGGGAGTATGCAAGACATTTGCAGGATTTTCAGGTATGCGATCGCCATGATCAATCTCTGTCTTGGTCTAAGGTCAGTAAAAATACATGGCGGGTACAAGCAGGAGAGTCAGACTCGCTCATAGTCCACTACCGTATCTATGCCAATGAGTTGACGGTAAGAACTAACCATTTGGATAGCACCCACGGCTATTTTAATGGGGCGGCTCTGTTCTTTTATGTTCCTGGATGGGAAAATTTGCCGATCCAAGTGGCGATCGCACCTCCAAAGGGTTGGTGGGTTACTACCAGTTTACCGTCCGTTTCAGGGGTCGAAAATACCTTTGAGGCGACGGATTTTGATACCTTGGTTGATAGTCCTTTTGAGATTGGCACCCATCAGGTTTATGATTTTGAAGCGGCTGGAAAACCTCATCAATTGGCAATTTGGGGCCAAGGAAATGGTGATGTCGATCGCTTAATTACAGATTGTCGGAAAATTATTCACGAGGTTAGCAATCTATTTTCGGGTCTTCCCTATGACCGCTATGTGTTTCTATTGCATTTGTCCAGTCAGGGTTATGGAGGACTGGAACATAAAAATTCCTGCTCTCTTAATTATCCTCGGTTAGGATTGCGAGACCGGGATAAGTATAACCGCTTTATGCAGTTGGTAGCTCATGAGTTTTTTCACCTCTGGAATGTTAAGCGCTTACGCCCGAAAGAGTTGGAAGTGTTTAACTATGAATCCGAATGTTATACGACTTCTTTGTGGTTTTGTGAGGGAGCAACTAGCTATTATGATGGCTGGATGATTTACCGATCTGGTATTGTTGAGGTTAAGGATTTTTTGAATGGTTTATCTAAGGATATTTCCCGATTCTTGACGACTCCTGGGCGGTTCGTTCAACCCCTGGGTGAGTCGAGTTGGGATGCTTGGATTAAGTTGTATCGCCGGGATGCTTATAGTGACAACAATCAAATGTCCTACTATTTAAAAGGGGAATTGGTGTCATTTATGCTGGAACTGTTGATCCGTAACCGTCATGGAAATCGGCGATCGCTTGATGATGTGATGGTGCTAATGTGGGAAAAATTCGGGAAATCGGAAAAGGGCTATACGGCGACGGAGTTACAGTCGGCGATCGCTTCGGTGGCAGAAATGGATTTAGACGATTTCTTTAATCGCTATCTTCATGGTACTGAAGAACTGCCTTTAAATGATTATTTACAACCCTTTGGGTTAGTAATTAAACCTCAAAATAATGATATTGTTCCTGATTTGGGTTGGCGACTGGCGGCGGAAAATGGAAAGACAATAGTTAAATTTGTGGAAGCAGGAAGTCCAGCACAATTAGCGGGAATTGATGCTGAGGATGAATTATTAGCTATCAATGGTTTTCGGGTGAGCGTTGAAAACATTAGCGATCGCTTGCTAGACTTTAAACCAGGAGATGAAGTCCATATAAGTTTCTTCCATCAAGACGAATTGCGAACCTCTGAAGCTATACTGCGATCGCCCCGTCCTAGTGCTTATAAAATTACCTCTGTTGAAGAACCCACCCCGGAACAGCAGCGCAATTTTGAGGGATGGTTAGGCTGCCCCTATCACCAATTGTATAGCACAAGACAGAACATTTAGGACGTATAATGGCAAGGATATCTACAGAAGACCCAAAATGCCAGCCCCCTACAGTTACGACCTTAGACAAAAA
>NZ_JBIMLI010000258.1:0-3111 GCF_051859755.1 Limnospira sp. | reverse complement strand
GGGGCTGGCATTTTTGGTCTTCTTAGTCATCTCGTCCTCTCCATTATACGTCCTAAGTGTTCTGTCTTGTGCTATATTTTCGGGCATTGCAGCCCTATTTGATGCCTGAACGTCTCGCACAACTCAGTTACACTATAGGTATTATCCTAAAAATAATAATATAACCCCATGGCACAACAACTAAAGCGCTGGGAGTCCCCGCGTCGCCAAGGGCGCAACCACAAAGGTAAAGGTGGTGCGGCTAGAATGCGACAGCTAAAAAAACAACAGCAACAGTTGCGTAAACAACTCCAAACCAACCAACCCAAAGACCAACACCAACACCAAAACCCAAAATCACCAATTCAGGGGAAGGATAAATGATCCTTCCCTCTTTTGATTTTAGGGTTTCAGTTGAATATTGGGGCAAATAGTATCAGCCATGCGACTCGCTGACGGCTGATCTTCCCACTGACTCAGTAACTCCTGAAGTTCTCCCTTCAAGCCTTCTAGGGCGATAATTTGTTGATTAATATCCGCTACCTTAGCTTGTAAACGCTGCTTCACTTGGTCACAGGGAATGTCACCACGATCGCGAATTTTCAGAATTTCCGCAATTTCCGCCAAACTCAACCCCAACCCTTGCGCGCGTTTAATAAATGCCAGTCGGGTCAATACTTCCGGAGCAAATAGCCGATAACCCGACCTGCTACGATCAACAGTCGGCCAGAGTAACCCAATATCATCATAGTAGCGAATTGTTTTCACCGATAAACCACTTTCGGCCGCTACCTCTCCAATTTTCAGCAACTTATCAACCCCCAACCTAACTCATTAGTAGGGAGGACGAGGCTTTTTATTCTGAGTCAGCATAGGTAAGGAAGGACGGGAACCACTCGGCGGTAAATAGTATTCCGGCGCGGTTTCGGTTTGTTGTTCCACTGGCGATCGCTGTATAAGCCACCAACGCCAGGCTACCGCTACTCCCACGGTTCCCAGACCGAGACTCAACAGCGGTAAACTCGCAGTTACACCACCAATTACAGTATCAACCGCCCCAACTGTAATCACAAAACTGACAATTGGTTCTCTGCGGTAAGCAGACTTTAAAATTCTCGGTAACAAAGCGTTCATATTACTTTGACTCTGCTGTTTAGTATTAGTTTAGACGGAATCAGACTCAACCAGGTTGCTACAGCATTTAGGCTCCTTGTGAATTGTAGGGCAGCTAGGTCAACTTGAAAAGTCGCTTAGGTATCAATTTTTTGATCACCCCCCTACTCGTCCCTACTGGTCCCTACTCCTCCGACCCTCACCCTTACCCTTCCCCAATACGATTATAACTTCAGTCTCGGTGAACTGGAAACCGGGATAGTTTGACAAACCTACTCACCACCCGCCCGATTAGATTTTAACACAATACAGAGCCAAAATAGGTAGTTAAGATTCCCCAAAATTTGCTATAATCCAAAACCAGCATTCCCACCTAATAATTAATGAAAGAAATTGATAACCTTCCCCGTCCAAATAGGGTAATTGTAATTGGTGCTGGTATAGGCGGATTAACCACCGCCGCACTACTGGCTCATCGAGGATATTCCGTGTTAGTCCTCGACCAAGCCATAGTTCCGGGCGGCTGTGCTTCCACGTTTAAACGTAAAGGTTTTACCTTTGATGTAGGGGCGACCCAAGTGGCTGGTTTAGAACCCGGCGGCATTCATCATCGGATTTTCTCGGAATTAGAAATAGACTTACCAGCCGCCACCTTCTGCGACCCTGCTTGTGCGGTATTTTTACCCGGAGAAACCCAGCCGATTCGAGTTTGGCGAGACCCAGAAAAATGGCAGCAGGAACGACAAGAACAGTTCCCAGGGAGTGAAAAGTTTTGGCAATTAATGGGAACTCTATTTGAAGCTAGTTGGCGGTTTCAAAGTCGCGATCCGATTTTACCTCCTCGGAATTGGTGGGATTTAGTGCAACTGGTGAAAGCCTTGCGTCTCGATACCATGATTACCCTACCTTTTACCCTATTGACGGTAGGGGATCTATTGCGGATCTATGGAATAGACAACGATCGCCGTCTGAAAACCTTTCTGGATTTACAATTAAAATTATACTCCCAGGTGAACGCCGATGAAACGGCATTACTGTATGCAGCCACAGCGTTGGGAGTATCCCAATCACCCCAAGGACTCTATCATTTACAGGGGAGTATGCAAGTATTAAGCGATCGCCTAGTAGCCAGCCTGAAACGGGACGGAGGAACCCTATTAATGGGTCATACCGTAGAAGCGATCGAAACCGAAAACCGTCAAGTCGTAGCGGTCAAAATTCGCGATCAAAAAACCGGGAAAGTGTGGCGAGAAACCACCGATCTAGTAGTTGCTAACGTCACAGTTCAGAACATAGTTAAGCTATTAGCTTGGGAAAACCACATTTCCACCAATCCCCTCGATCGCATTTACCACCACCGTATTAATAAACTCCCCCCAGCTTCTGGGGCTTTCGTCATTTATTTAGGAGTTGATCAGTCAGCCATTCCCCCCGAATGCCCCCCCCATCTCCAATTTCTTTACGACTATAACCGACCCATTGGCGAAAACAATTCCCTATTTGTTTCCGTCAGCCACCCAGGGGACGGACGCGCCCCCCACGGACAAGCCACCATTATTGCTTCTAGTTTCACAGATACGCAGCAATGGTGGCATAACCCAGATTATCAGAAACTCAAACACGAATACACCCAACAGGCCATTAATCGTCTAAGTTCCTACTTTCAGCTTACCCCAGAAACAATCATTTATTCCTGTGCTGCCACCCCCCGCACTTTCGCCCGTTATACCGCGCGTGACCAAGGCGTTGTCGGTGGTGTAGGTCAGCGGATTTCCACCTTTGGACCCTTTGGCTTTTCCAATCGTACCCCCATTAATGGATTATGGCTAGTGGGAGACTGTACCCACCCCGGAGAGGGAACAGCAGGGGTATCCTATTCAGCTTTAACCGTAGTCCGACAACTCGAAAACCAGTTCACCCCTCCAAAACATGAGGGCGGCGCAGTATAGCACAAGACAGAACACTTAGGACGTATAATGGAGAGGACGAGATGACTAAGAAGACCAAAAATGCCAGCCC
>NZ_JBIMLI010000257.1:0-3113 GCF_051859755.1 Limnospira sp. | reverse complement strand
ACTCTCAACTATTCCCCAGATGGTTCAACTTGGACGACCGCCGGGAGTTTTACCCAAGCCTTACAAGTGCAACAGGTAGGGTTATTTGCGGGAAATGCCGGAAGTTCATCATCTCCTACGTTTACCAGCCAGGTCGATTACTTCTTCAATACGGCCGCTCCTATTATTCCAGAAGATGGTCAGGTTGTGATTCCCGAAGATGAACCGCCTGTTATTCCAGAAGATGAACAACTGGAAAATCAACCCCCCACCGCTAACGATGATAACGCCACCGTCAAAACCGGAAACACCGTTACCATTGATGTCCTCAATAACGATAGCGACCCCGATGGTGTTTTAGTCCCAGATACCGTCACCGTAGTTGATTTACCAGATTACGGTAATATCACCGTTAACCCTAACGGAACTATCACCTATAGCCATGACGGTTCATCTACCAATAGCGATCGCTTTACTTATACGGTAGAGGATGATGATGGCGCTACCTCTAACGAAGCCACCGTTTTCCTGACTATCGAGGAAAATCAGCCACCCATAGCCAATGATGATAACGCTACCGTCCGCACTGGAAACACTGTTACCATTAACGTCCTCAATAATGATAGCGACCCCGATGGTGTTTTAATCCCGGATACCGTCGCGGTAGTTGACTCTCCAGATTACGGTAATATCACCGTTAACCCTAACGGAACTATCACCTATAGCCATGACGGTTCATCTACCGGTACGGATAGCTTTACTTATACCGTAGAGGATGATGATGGCGCTATCTCCAACCTAGCCAATGTTAGCATCACCATTCAAGAACAATCAGCAGATCCAAATCCCACCGTTCTTGATATCTGGTATGGTTCAGAACAGAGTTTTGGTCATATTGGTAAGCCTCTAGTTTGGGTCAATATCCTTGGTTACGCTTTCGACCCAGACGGTATATCTTCTCTAAGCTACTCACTCAATGGAGGACCAGAAATTCCTCTTCGTCTTAATGTTCATGGTCAACCCAGGAATCCTCGTTTATCAAGAAATGGCGACTTTAACGTTGAAATTGCTTACACAGATCTCAACCCCGCATCTGATCAGGATGATATAGTTGTTATTACAGCAGTTGATACACTGGGTCATATTGCTACCGAATCTGTCACTATTAAACATGAATTAGGAAATGCTTGGCCGAAAACTTATTCCATTGACTGGAGTGAAGTTGAGCAAATTAACGATGTAGCACAAGTAGTAGATGGTCTGTGGACTTTAACAGATGATGGAGTCCGCACGGCTGAAACAGGTTATGACCGCTTAATTGCTATTGGTGACATTGGATGGGATGACTACGAAGCCACTGTTCCCATTACGATTCATGAAACTAATACTAATGGGATAATCGGTCTGTTAATGCGATGGAAAGGACATCAACCTGATGGTGGGACTCAGCCTTATGTTCAGTGGCGCACCCATGGGGAAATTGGTTTTTATCACATGAGCAGTGGCTTGTCTTTAGAAGGAACAACGTTCTTTAATAGTGGCAGAAATATCACGCTGGAAGCGGGGAATACCTACAATTTCAAGATGCGATCGCAAACTGTGGATGATGGTAGTATTTATAGCTTTAAAGTTTGGGAGGAAAGCGAACCGGAACCCACAGAATGGGATCGTAAATCCTTTAAATCATCATCAGACATCAGAGCCTTGTCTCATGGTTCGTTGCTGCTAGTTGCTCACTATTATGATGCCACTTTTGGTGATGTTACAGTTGTTCCCTATGGAGAAGAGCGACCTAACCTTGCACCGATCGCCAATAATGATCACACTAGAGTTAGCCAAGGAAATAGTGTTAATATTAGAGTTCTCAGTAATGATGAAGATATTGACGGTAGCTTGATGCCGAATACTGTAACTATCGTTACTGAACCAAATCACGGCACTGTTAGTATTCAAAATGGGGTAGTTACTTACAATCATAATGGTTCCTATACCAGTGGCGATCGCTTTACTTATACCGTCGAAGATAATCATGGCGCTACCTCCAATGAAGCCACTGTATTTCTGGGTATTTCGGAATTAGATTTAGCCTTCAACTCCGATGATTTTAATAGCAGCACCCTCAAGCCAGAATGGAATTTTATTAAACCCCTAGCCAATTCCTCCTATGCTTTAACTGGAACCGGAACAAGTGATGCTTATTTAGAACTTTCTGTTCCCGCTCAAACTGATCTATGGAATCAAAATCGGACCACGGCGCGACTCATGCAACCCGCCGCCAACGAAGATTTTGAATTAGAAATTAAATTCGCTTCCGACCCCACTGTATCCAAACAAATGCAAGGAATTTTGGTAGAGCAAGATGAGCGGAACTGGTTAAGGTTTAATGTATCTCAAACCGGGTCAGGTTTATCAGTATTCGCTGCTTCTACGACTAATGGTAGTTCCCGTGTGATGGTTTCTGGTTCCGTGGCTGCTGGACAAGCTCGATATTTGAATGTAAATCGACAAGGAAACTTATGGACTCTCAAATCTTCTGGAGATGGTATCAATTGGAACACAGTTGGCAGTTTTATCCGTGATTTACAAGTCCAAGAAGTGGGGTTGTTTGCGGGTCATGCTGGAAATTCACCAGCAATGTTTACCACCCAGGTCGATTACTTTTTCAATATGGCGGCTCCCATTGTCCCGGAAGATGTCTCCCTAGGAAATCAGCCACCCATAGCCAATGATGATACAGCCAGAGTACAGCCAAGCCAATCTGTTGTCATTGATGTGTTAAGCAATGATAGCGACCCGGATGGTGTTTTAATCCCAGATACCGTCACCGTAGTTAACTCTCCAGACTACGGTACTATCACGGTTAACCCTAACGGAACTATCACCTATAGCCATGACGGTTCATCTACCAGTACGGATAGCTTTACTTATACCGTAGAGGATAATGATGGCGCTATCTCCAACTCAGCTACCGTCTTCCTGACTATCCAAGAAAATCAACCCCCCACCGCTAACGATGATAACGCTACCGTCCGCACTGGAAACACCGTTACCATTAACGTCCTCAATAACGATAGCGACCCCGATGGTGTTTTAGTCCCAGATACCGTCACCGTAGTTGATTTACCAGATTACGG
>NZ_JBIMLI010000256.1:0-3125 GCF_051859755.1 Limnospira sp. | reverse complement strand
TTCCCAATGCGGAACCGGGAACTTGAGCCCCCATTGTACCATCACACTGATGCACTCAAAAGCGATCGCATTATTGGGAGTGAGTGTAAAATAAGTGCAAATGCCAACACGGTTAACAGTGGCATATATCAACCCAACTTCCCCCAGCCCAACGGGGTTTGTTTCCCAATGCGGAACCGGGAACTTGAGCCCCCATTGTACCATCACACTGATGCACTCAAAAGCGATCGCATTATTGGCAGTGAGTGTAAAATAAGTGCAAATGCCAACACGGTTAACAGTGGCATATATCAGCCCAACTTCCCCCAGCCCATTTCCTTCCAAATGCGGAACCCGGGACTTGAACCCGGAAGTCCTTGCGAACACTAGAACCTGAATCTAGCGCGTCTACCAATTCCGCCAGTTCCGCATGAGTGGGTGTATTTGTTTGGCACAATTTAATATCCTGCCATAGTTGGGGGAATTTGTCAAGCCTTTAATTGGGAATAAATCGACTTAAACAATTTTTGTTGTTGATTGTGGTCTACAATGGGCTGTGGGTAGCCACAGGCTTGTCGATCGCTACTGGAAATTTTGCCAGTCACGAGGTGGGCGGTCTCCAAATTCCGCAATTCTGGCAACCACTGGCGGATATATTCAGCTTCGGGGTCATATTTTTGAGCTTGGGAAGCGGGGTTAAAAATCCGCAAAGGCTTAGGGTCCATCCCACTGGAGGAACTCCACTGCCACCCACCATTATTTGAGGCTAAATCCCCATCAATAAGTCTTTGCATAAAATACTTTTCTCCCCATTGCCAATTGATGATTAAATCCTTGGTCAAAAAACTGGCGACAATCATGCGACAACGGTTGTGCATCCATCCGGTTTCATTGAGTTGACGCATAGCCGCATCAACAATAGGATATCCGGTGCGTCCTTGACACCACGCCTGGAAATGTTCTTGATTATCTGACCAAGGAAAACGGTCAAAAGGCTGACGAAATGCACCGGTGGCTAAGGCGGGGAAGTGATATAAAGCCTGTTGATAAAACTCCCGCCAAGCGATTTCCTGCTGCCAAGTTTGAATATGGTCGCGGGCTTCGTCACTGCGAGTTAAAGCCATAATTTCTTGGGTTTTTTGCCATAAGGTACGGATACCGATCGCCCCAAATCTCAAAGCCGGACTCAACAGAGAAGTGCCATCAATAGCGGGGAAATTCCGCCCTTGGTCATACTCATAAATGGCTCGATCGCAGAAGAGTTGCAAGCGATCGCTCGCCGCCGTTTCTCCGGGTTCTAGGATAAAAGGTTCCGACCAGATAAATCCCAAATCCTTAGCGGTGGGTAAAGCGATCGCTCCCGCCTCCCTCGCCGCCTTTTCCTGAGCCTCTGTCAGCCCCCTAGATTTTAGGGTATCACAGGGTTCTGGTTTGGGCTGCTGAATCCATTTGCGCCAATAGGGAGTATAAACCTTATAGGGTTCCTTAGACCCGGTAAAAATGGCTTCTGGGGAATGCAAAACCTGATCCCAGAAAGTCTCAACTTTAATCCCCACCTCTGTGAGAGACTCTTCTACAGAGCGATCGCGTTGTCTGGGGAGGGGTTCAACGTCTTGATTCCAATAAACAGCGATCGCCCCCAAAGCCACCGCCAATTTTCGCAGACCTTGAGCCGGGTTATCCTGAATAATCAGTAATTGACTCCCCCCCCGTTGGTAGTCGCGTTGTAAACATTGGAGACAGCCGATCATATAAGCCACACGGACCGGGGCGATATCATCACCGCTCAAAATTGCCGGGTCAAGACAGAAGACCCCCACCACCTGAGAAGTCACCCGACGCGCCGCCGCCAGTCCCCAGTTATCGGAAATCCGCAGATCTCGACGATGCCAAAATAAGATTAAATCCGACATAAACACACAGAGTTATAGAAAGGGTTTAGCCAACATAAAACTAGCGATAGATTTAGCATCCACAGGTTCCCCCTCCCAAATCGCCTTTTCCAACTCTTGGGGAGTCATCAAAACCGTGTCTATATCCTCATCTTCATCTTGTGCGGGGGGAGTTTCTAGTTTTTCGAGATCTTCCGCGAGAAAGGCGTAAATAATTTCATCAGAATAACCCGGCGCGAGGACAAATTGCCCTAGTTTACGCCACTTATGAGCGCGGTAGCCTGTTTCTTCTTCAATTTCGCGCCGGACGGTTTCGGCGGGGTCTTCGTTAACTTCTACCGTCCCGGCTGGAAATTCCAAAGTCCGCCCTTCCACTGCAAATCGATATTGTCTGACCAATACCAATTTACCTTCTGGGGTAACGGGAATTACCAAAGCACCTCCGGGGTGTCTAACACATTCCCACTGACCGATCGCCCCATTAGGAAGGCGAAGGCGGTGGACATCAAAGTTAAATTTCCGACCTCGATAAAAGAGTTGTTGTGCGAGAATTTCGGGGGGTTCTGAACCTAGTTTCATTAGTTAGTTAAAGTTAGTTTTTGGACTCCTGACTGATCGATAGTTTCCAGCAATTGGGCGATCGCCTTTTTACTGATAGGATCTATCCACTCCGGGGCTATTTCCGCTAGGGGGACTAACACAAAAGCGCGATCGCGCATTCTCGGGTGTGGTATTTCTAGGGTAGGTGTATTCAAGATTAAATCATCGAACAGCAATAAATCAAGATCTAGGGTTCTCGGTCCCCATCTTTCCCCACGCACCCGCCCCAATGTCTTCTCAATTTCTAGCAGAGTTTCCAAGAGGGACTGAGGGGAGACAGTCACCTCCAGAATAGCACACCCATTGATATAATCCGGCTGAGGGGGTCCCACAGGAATTGTCCGATACCAATGCGATCGTTTTTTCACCCTAATTCCCTCATAGCCTCCCAGTAATTCTAGGGCGGTTTCTACTGTTTGACCAGACAACCCCAAATTACTACCCAAACCTATTGCGACATTACTATCCATAATTAACAATTAACAATTAACAATTAACAATTAATAATTAACAATTAACAATTAATAATTAACAATTAATAATTAACAATTAATAATTAATTCCCCGGTGGGGGTGAGGGCGGGTTTATTAAGCGCTTCCCTCATTCCTATAGCTAACTGCGGAACCCGCCCCTACAATTATTAATTATTAATT
>NZ_JBIMLI010000255.1:0-3175 GCF_051859755.1 Limnospira sp. | reverse complement strand
GCGGTGAGATGGTGGTGTTGGGTTCCGTTCCTCCACCCAACCTACTTAAATAGGCTATATAACCGGCCACCCTCATTCTTAAAAAAAGCGATCGCACCATTTCCCCACACTCTCTAAAACCCGCTACCCATCAGCAGATTAGGCAATCCTAAAAAAACTCTAAAAATCCCGATTTTACCCCTTGACAAATCCCGGAACTTGACTTACTATTAAATAATGGGAAACCGTGCCGACATATATAATGGTTTTTTGAGCCTATAGAGAAGTGGGGTCAAATAGCCATTCAACCCCACCTCATCAATCGGAACTTAATTCCCCAGGATTACACTACAAAGAAATCCTGAACCGGAATCTCTCCGAAACCTGGTAAATCCCCCGTATATCCAGTGATATTGATAACTAAATCATTCGGAGCCTGAAAACCAGGAACATTATCATTAATCACTAGATAAGTGCCGCGAATATCGGCATGAGTCGCCCTCACTAATGCAGCACTATTAGGTTCTAATGGTTGTCGTCCGGCTTGTCCGCCATCAGCATTAGCAAATACCTGATTAACCAGGGTTCGCAGGTTAGGAGCATTGCTATTTCGAGCGCGGGTAAAATTCTCAGGAGCCCCGATATCCCGTCCGCGTCGGTTCAGCAAGTCAATTTTATCAGTACCGATTTCCAAGTCGGTAATATGGTCAGGAGCCGCTACCCTCGATTCCCCAAACTGGAACACAAAGATATCAGCACCAGGACCACCAGTGAGAATATCTTGACCGGGACCACCGTTGAGGGTGTCGTTACCAGCACCACCGATTAAAGTATCCCGACCGGGACCACCAAGGAGGCTGTCATTTCCTGGACCTCCATCTAAATAATCGTTACCTTTTCCACCGATTAAAGTATCGTGACCCGCACCACCAAGGAGGCTGTCATTTCCCGGACCTCCATCTAAATAATCGTTACCTTTTCCACCGATTAAAGTATCATTACCTGCTAATCCATAGATGGTGTCATGACCAGGGGTTCCTCGTAATAAATCATTGCCACGAGTACCCCTAATTGGTTCTGGTTCCGGTGTGGGTTCCGGTGTGGGTTCTGGTGTGGGTTCTGGTGTGTCAGCACCATCTACTATCAACCTGCTGATAAAGGCATCATAGTCGCCACTATTGGTTTGTCCATCTAGGTCGCCCCCAGTAAAGCCCGCCACATAAATCGAGCCATCACTACCGGTGGTCAGGGCATTAGCACTGTCCCCATCACTGGTTCCCAACAGGCGCGTCCAGTCTTTAGTGCCATCACGCTGGAACCTGCTAATAAAGGCATCAGCACCACCACTATTGGTTTGTCCGTCTAGGTTGCCCCCAGTCCCACCCGCCACATAAATAGACCCATCACTACCGGTGGTCAGGGCACTAGCCCGGTCAAAACTACTGGTTCCCAACAGGCGCGTCCAATCTTTAGTGCCATCACGCTGGAGCCTACTGATAAAGACATCACTGCCACCACTATTAGTTTGTCCATCTAGGTCGCCCTCAGTATCGCCGGCCACATAAATCGACCCATCACTACCGGTGGTCAGGGCACTAGCCCAGCCATTCTCAGTGGTTCCCAACAGGCGAGTCCAGTCCCTACTGCCATCAGGTTGGTACTTGGTGATAAAAAAATCCCAAAAGCCACTATCTAGGTCGCCCCGAGTATAGCTCGCCATATAAATCGACCCATCACTACCAGTGGTCAGGGCTGATGCCTGGTGCTGCCCACTGGTTCCCAGCAGGCGCGTCCAGTCTTTAGTGCCATTGGGCTGGTACTTGGTGATAAAGGCATCATAGCGACCACTATTGGTTTGTCCGTCTAGGTCGCCATAAGTCCAGCCCGCCACATAAATCGACCCATCACTACCCGTGGTCAGGGCATTAGCCTGGTCCAAACTACTGGTTCCCAACAGGCGCGTCCAGTCTTTAGTGCCATCAGGCTGGTACTTGGTGATAAAGGCATCATAGCCACCACTATTGGTTTGTCCATCTAGGTTGCCCCGAGTCCAGCCCGCTACATAAATCGACCCATCACTACCCGTGGTCAGGGCATTAGCCCGGTCTGCACTACTGGTTCCCAACAGGCGCGTCCAGTCTTTAGTGCCATTGGGCTGATACTTGGTGATAAAGGCATCCCATTCGCCACCACTATAGGTTTGTCCATCTAGGCTGCCTGAAGTATAGCCCGCCACATAAATCGAGCCATCACTACCGGTGGTCAGGGCACGAGCAAAGTCATCCTCACTGCTTCCCAACAGGCGCGTCCAGGCGAACTCTGGCGGCGCGGACATCTGTACTGCTACCGGTTCTCCTTCTACCCAGATGAAACCCCAATCATCCTTATTCCTTAACCCGGTGATATCTGCTTCTGTCAAGGCTTCCCCATTCACTAGGCGCATAAATAACTCTCCCTCATCTCCAGGAGAGTCGATTTCGTTTAACTGAGAATCCAGATAATGCCCAAATTCCTCCGTTATCACATCCACCAGTTTCTCACTGTGAATTATGGCATCGGATAAATACACCGTACCCGTCAGGGAGTCAAAAGCGCCATCAGCACCATTCATTGATGTAGCGGAAAGCACTATCATCTCTGGTGTGTCTCCCTGAGTGAAAGCCTCAATGATGGTTGCACCTAATTCCACATCGGTAGATGCACCGAAAGCGGTTTGTAAATCTGTCTGAAAATTAGGTGAGGCGAGAAACTCTGTTAATTGCTGGTTAACCTGAGTTAATGCTGCTGTCAGTGGTTCCCTGGATACATCACGGCTGAATCTCTGTGAGGGAAGGGAATTCGGAGAATCTGATGATGCCAAAATATCCGAGATTTCGCTAGTATTATTCATGAGGGTATCCCCCTACAATGTAGCCATGGGGATTTCATACCTGATTGGTATTTACATGGCTAACGACAATTGTACTTGCCTCTCAATATAACCTGCCACCCCATCTGAGCCCCATATTTCCCCACACTCTCTAAAACCCGCTACCAATCAGCAGATTAGGCAATCCTAAACAAACTCGAAAAATCCCTATTTTTCCCTTGACAAATGCGGAAACTTGACTTACTATTAGAGAATGGGAAACCGTGCCGACATATATAATGGTTTTTTGAGCCTATAGCTCTGGGTAGGTTGGGTGAAACCCAACAG
>NZ_JBIMLI010000254.1:0-3248 GCF_051859755.1 Limnospira sp. | reverse complement strand
GCCACATCCCACAGTCGCACTGTGTTATCCCCACTCCCAGAAGCCAGGGTTTGACCATCTGGACTGAAGCTGACGCTCCACACCCAGTCTGTATGTCCGGTGAGTTGGCGCAGTTCCCGTCCGGTAGCCACATCCCACAGTCGCACTGTGTTATCCCCACTCCCAGAAGCCAGGGTTTGACCATCTGGACTGAAGCTGACGCTTCTCACATCCCTTGTATGTCCGGTGAGTTGGCGCAACAACTGCCCAGTGCTTAAATCCCATAGATAAATATCTTTGTTGCTACGCAATGCCAATAACTGCCCATCTGCACTGACCGCCCCACCCAAAGCCGGACAATCAATTTCCCAGACCGCTTCCCCAGTGGCGAGATTAAATAAACTTGCCCCACCACCTGCAATGACCACCATTAACTCCTGGTTGAGGGGAATTACTTGTCTTACTCCTCCCTGTCCCAGTCGCTTGATCATTCCTTGTTGTTGTAATGCGGGGAGGGTGAAATCGCCGCGCAGGTTTGCTGCCTCCTGTATTTGAGGAGGACTTTCAACAATCTGCCCCCCTTGTGCGATCGCAGATTGAGGTCTCTCCAAAAATGTGGCAATGGGAATCGCCAAATTCCGCCCAGTTTTGTCGCCTCTACCATGAACCCCAATCACTCGTCCTCGGTCATTGAATACCGGCCCGCCGCTCATACCTGGTTGAGTGATATTGTTGTAAATGAAGCTATAACCCTCATTGGGCTGAGAGACTTTCCCGATAATTTTCCCATCCGAGATAATCACCGTGCGTCGAGGCACCGCCTGAGTAGCCACCGGAGCGCCTGCTACATAGACCGTTTGCCCTACCGCCACCCGGTCAGAGTTTCCCCACCTCGCCAGCTTGTAGTCATTCTCGCTGGTAAAAGTCAACACGGCCAAATCCACATCAGCCAGGGGGACAGTCACTTCCCGATTAGCCCGATGGCGGATACCGTTAGGAGTGATAATCAAACAAGTATCCTGAGCATTCCTGACGACATGATGAGCGGTCAGCACATAATAAGTATTGCCCTGACGGCGATAAATCATTCCCGAACCCGCCGCACAGCCATCGACCATCACGGTAACTTCCCGGGCTTTTTTCGCCACATTCTCGGACGACAGCCGACCACAGCCCCCCACACCCAGAGCCACCGCCAGCACTGCCACGACCAACAAACCGGATTTCTGCGATAATTTGGGCATGATAATCGAGATTGGGTTAAGCACTCCCCCTTTGTGAACCACCCTAAAACCCACTGCTATGGGGTAAATGCCGATCTACCCAACTTTTCAGGGTAAAATACTGGGGATAATCGGACTCATCTATGGGCGACACATCCTGCCCCTGGCTAAAGTCGATTATCCTTGCTATTGTAGTTCTGGGGGTGGGGGCATTTTTCTGGCTGAGAGTAAACAGCACATTATTCTCCCTGCAGGTCTGCTGCCGGGAATTGACTACGCAAATCACCGTTAGCTGGTTCACTCTGCCATGGGTTAAGTCTAATCCCAATAACTGCCCCCCATTATTGGTCACCGCCAGGGTTAGTCGCTCAGAAACTTGGTGACAGCGATCTTGGGGAGTCCAGTTATCCCCAAATTCTTCACTATTCCAAGTAATCATGGGCGTTTTAGAAACCGCATTCCCTCTCTCGGCTACGGTTGACCAACCGCTGCTTCCGTGAACGCATTTGAATGTGGTTTGTTCATCGATCGCCGGATTGGTTGTAGGATCAGCAGCAGTGAAAGACCCTCGATTAAAAATAGCCCCGGCACTAAACCCAGCCAAAACGGCAAGGACTAGCATTGACACCAAGTATTGAAGTTTGATCATATCCTGACTCCTGTAGGGTTGAGTACAATATTGACTAAGAGGCAATTAAACCTCCTACCCCCTACCTGCTTACATTATGCCAAAATTAAATTAAAATTCCATTCCCCCAAAAACATTATCCCCCAAATTATGCAAGTCGGACAACTGCTTGGCGGACGCTACCAGATCGAATCTTCGTTGGGTAAAGGTGGCTTTGGCGAAACCTACTTGGCGCGGGATCTTCATCTCCCTGATTATCCTCACCGGATTGTTAAACAACTCAAACCGTCATCGACTCAGCCTCGGGTGTTGAAAGCAGCCCAGGTTTGGTTCGACAGAGAAGCCAAAACGCTCTATAAACTGGGGAAACACTCCCAAATCCCGGAACTTTTTGCCCATTTCCAGGAAAATCAAGAGTTTTATCTAATCCAAGAATATATTGAGGGTCATGATTTGACGGATGAAATCTGCCCCCAAAATGGCATTCCACTCAAGGAACCCCAGGTAACTCAACTGTTGCGAGAAATTTTAGAAGTCCTGAAAGTGGTTCACGAACAAGGTATCATTCACCGCGATCTTAAACCCGCCAATATCCGCCGCCGCACTAGGGATGGAAAAATAGTGCTGATCGACTTTGGGACGGTCAAAGACATTGGTGGAGAAACTACGGTCGCCCAAGGAAATTTTACCCTACCTATTGGTACTCGCGGATATACACCCCACGAACAATGGAAAGGCCGTCCTAATTTTGCCAGCGATATTTATGCAGTGGGAATGGTGGCAATTCAAGGGTTAACAGGATTGCCTCCCGATAAGTTACGGATAAACCCTAACACGCTAGAAGTAATTTGGGCTGATCAAGTTTCTGTCAGCCCCCAATTGGCTGAGGTTTTAAATAAAATGGTGGCTTTTGATTGTCGCAAGCGTTACCAAAATGCCACAGAGGCTTTAGCGGCTTTATCAGGTAAAAAACAATCGAACGCTATCTCTGGTGCTATCAGCAGCCTAAATTCTCTGTCTGTGTGGGTGATTTATGTCTCGGTGTTGGTGACGGTCATCAGTGGTCTACTGCTGGGGATGGTTGTCCACGATTTTCTGAACCCTTCTCGACCGAATCTCCCACCATCGGACATCCCACATGGAACATGGTAAATTGTGTTACCATTGATAAGGGCGATCGCCTTCCGGTTTCACCCCAGCAACTGCTGTTGGGTTTCACCCAACCTACTGGTTCGGACATCCTACATCGAACGACGATTGATAAGGGCGATCGCGTTCCGGTTTCACCCCAGCAACTGCTGTTGGGTTTCACCCAACCTACTGTTTCGGACATCCTACATCGAACATGGTAAATTGTGTTACCATTGATAAGGGCGATCGCCTTCCGGTTTCACCCCAGCAACTGCTGTTGGGTTTCA
>NZ_JBIMLI010000253.1:0-3299 GCF_051859755.1 Limnospira sp. | reverse complement strand
TGTTACCTTAACGGGTAATAGTGCTATCGTCGCATTGTCCGGCAATAGCCGGATAAATGTCGCGTAAATGTATCAGTCAACGGTTTGGTCGGCGGTAATGCTAGGGGAAAAGCCCTGCTGTGGTGTCCAATGTAGTGCGCCATCTCGCCCAGTCCAAAATAGTTGAATGTTAAGATTTTCGAGCATTTGAGATGTTTCCGGACTGAGGGTATCAGTGGTGGCGATCGCCACTTGGGGTTTGAGGGTCTCTAGTAGTTGAGCATTCAAATCGTTACCCAACCACCACAGGACATCAACGGGGGATAAATCATGCTGTTGTAACAACTGTGATTGTTGTTCTTTGGGGATATTTCCCATGAGTAACCAGCGGCGATCGCTGATCATAAATTCCACCAGGGGAACCTCAGCATTAATCAGTGTAACCTGAGTTTCTCCTAAATCCAAATTTTGCTGAACTGGCAGAGTTAGATATTGTCCTTGGGCGCTAACAATTTTATTTTGAATAGCCTGGGCGCTCACTTGGTAAGCATTCTTAGAAGCGGGAGTATCATAGAATTTATGAATTGGTAAAGTGTCTAAAATATGTGGGAAACCGATAGTCAAGCCTAGCTGAGGGTGAGTGAGAATAGCCCAATCAATCTGATTAATTCCCTGCCTTAGTAAAAAGGGCAAAACGGTAAATTTAACGGTGCGTTCATCCCCGGCATTTACTAACAAAACGCGATCGCGATCTTCCACGACCAGAATAGGTTTTTCGGCGGTAGCTAAAACGGTGACTCGAAATTGGGTAAATTGAGCATAAGCCATGGGTAAAGTGATGATGGCGATCGCCATTAATATACCAGCGATAACGGCATAAAATCGGCTATGGTTTCTGGTTTTCTTCTTCTGGTCAGTTTTACCAACTTTTTCCGGTAGGAGTATCGGCAATAAACAGAGCAATATATTAATGGTATATAAACCGATTAATTGTGCCATATATAAACTGCCTACAGCGATGGAATTGCCAGGTAAATCATTAAAAAATTCGACTATATAAATTAACCCTTCTAGGGGGTAATATAAAGCGGTGGCTAGAGCGGCAGCCGCCCAGGGCGAGATGATCGCGACCGATGCAGTTAGCATTCCTCCCAGGGTAATGACTGTAATAAAAGGCACCACCAAAATATTGACAAAAATACTGAATGGTGATACCAAATTAAACACATAAATTTGCAGGGGAAGAATCCAAACGGTGGCGGCGATAGGAACTGCTATACAACTAGCAATTACTGGGGGAAGCCATTGTAGCGATCGCATCAAAGGTGGTACAGTCACCAATAGCCCCAGAGTTGCCAAAAAGCTGAATTGAAATCCTAAGTCTTGAATCAATAGAGGATTCCATAACAATAAGAAAACGGCTACAGCTAATAACACAGCCAAGGGTCGCACCTGTCGTTTCATGACGACACCCACCAACGCAGCTAACCCCATTAAAGCCGCCCGCAGTACGGAAGCCGAACCCCCAGTTAATCCGACATATAACAATAGGATAGTTGCACCAAAAACCAATCTCAACTTAGGAGACCAGCGGGCTGTCAAAGCTAGGACTACGCCCAGAAGTAAAGAGACATGAAACCCAGAAGCGGCTAAAGTATGAGCTAAACCAACTCGCACAAAGCGATCGCTAATTTCTGGGGAGATATCCACAGCCCGCCGCCCCAAAACCATGGCTGATAATAGTGTGCCTTTGGTAACATCCAAACCCTGAACCTTAGCCCTGACAATTCGCTGTCGCACCCTAGACAGTCCCCACCTAGGGGTAGTGTTAATAGAGAGGTGGCGACCATACATTCCCGCAAACCCCCCTTGTCTGGCGAGATAGGCTTTAAAATCAAAGCTACCAGGATTTAAAGGGGATTTTGGTGCATATAAAGTTCCGGTCACAGAAACAGTTTCGTTGCCTTGTAATCCTGTGGCTTGTAGAATGGGTACGGTAACATAAAGTTTACCTGTAACTGTTTTGTTAACCTGAACCGGGCTGTTCTGATCATTACTGGTAATCTGGTTAACAAGGTTAGCCTGTAGCCAAAACTGGACATTTCCTGAACGAGTGACCCGTGGAGAACTAATCACCCTTCCCCAGACGGTGATTACCAGGTTTTCGGCATTACCACCGCTGACAATTAATCTGCTAATGTCATGAGGCCCTGGTTGTGGAGTTTGTAGTTGAAAATATAGGGTAGCGAGGAAACCTATTAATCCAGCTACTAGCCAAAGGCTTCTAGGGATAGGAGGTCGGGGGACTGTCAACCTATCTGGATCAGATGTCCTTTGTCTACGTTGCCTTTGACGGCGGTTTGTAGTAGTCGGAGAATTTGGCTTAATCAGACGGCCACGGAGTTTATATTGCCAAATGGTTGTCATAATTGCCATTCCGACTCCTAGGGCGAGGAGAGAATATCCTCCCCAGCTAAAGCTCGCCATTAGTAATCCGACAATATAGGCTAATCCTAGGGCGATCGCAGCGGTTTGGTTCATCTATCCGGGAAGTGATGGAGGACCGGTTAGGGTTGGGATTAGGAACCAACCCTGATTGTTTGCTAAATGGATAGTCCCAATTTTAGACCGAGTACGGTGTGAATGACCATCATTAATAGGGCGACACTGCCAATATAAGCATGAGCCTTGCGCCATTGGTCTTGGTTGCCGCCAAATTTGCTGAGGGAAATAGCGCCGTTAATTCCTAATAGGCCTAAAACTGCGGTACTGGTCCAAAAATGGGGACTTTCAAAAATTGGTTGTCCCTGCATAATTAAGGATAGTAGCCCGCCGCTAAACCCCAAAGCCATAAATAGGGTCATAAAAGGGGCAAGTTTTCGGTGACTAGACCGAGAAGCGATCGCCGCCTCTTGGTCTGTGGCTAAACGTCCCTGCCAGCCAGTATAACCGACAAAACTACCCATCACAAAAATTACAATTCCCATCATCAGGGGGTGTCCCCAATGAACAATAGGTTCGGGAACTCCTAAACTAGCAAAAAAATTGGCGATCGGTTCTAATAAGCCTCTGATGTCCATAACTGGCTCTGGTTCTCTTCTCTATGCGCTATCAATCCCGATATTATAAATGTTTGTTGAGCCGTTATCAATCTTTGATTAACTGAAAACCCGCCCCTACTATTCACTAATAAGAGCGGGTTCATAAGTATGGTATGAGCGAAACCTTGTCTAGAGTTAAACACTCACGTAAAACTCCTGGGAGGGTTGGAAGCTCCGTGATTGATCACGGAGAGGAAAACCGACTCAAGCGGCTGACCG
>NZ_JBIMLI010000252.1:0-3352 GCF_051859755.1 Limnospira sp. | reverse complement strand
TTTAGTAGGTTGGGTGGAGTATGGGAACCCAACAACAACATCTCTCAGTGATGTTGGGTTTCACCCAACCTACCCAGCTCGAATTCCTCGAAAGTGAGTAGGGCGATCGCATTTCCGGCGCCGAGCCTATTTAGTAGGTTGGGTGGAGTATGGGAACCCAACAACAACATCTCTCAGTGATGTTGGGTTTCACCCAACCTACCCAGGTCTTGAATTTAACCGCCACCAGGTTAACCACCCCAAAATTAACCCAATTACACAACTAATAATAAACGTCAAACTTGCCGTTGATGCCGGATGAATCGTTGGCGCTTCTTCCTTATTCTGTGAGGGTAAAAACGGGTTTATTTCCGTTAATATACCCTCCGAATAATTCGCGATTGATGAAGCCGCCGCCGATCCTGTACCCACTCCTATACTAGCAGCAGCGATCGCCCTTTCTAGCCGATCTTCTCTTTTCGCTTGATTAATTTCCACAATTCCCTCAATCGTCTTAATCAGATTTTCTAATAAAATCATCCCCGGACTTAAACTCTCATAGTCCGTTTTTACCTGTCTTTCATACTTTTGTGCTGCCAATTTACTAAACTCAGCAAACGTAGTTAACTCACAATTTGGGTCTACCTTCGCAAATTCTTTTAACCTTTGTCGATAGTTGGTTAAATTAATCGTAATTGTCCTTAACTGGGAATGCAGTTGACTTAAATCGATCGCATAATTCCCTAATATTTGTAGCGTCTTTTCTAAAGCCTCTTGTAAATCTTCCGGGTTTTTCCGCTGTTGGCGAATTGTTAAGACCGATTTTTGAATCGTTTGATAATTGTCTTTTAATCGGCGTTTCAAAATCCGACTTTGGCTATAAGCCCAAATAATCTTATGGCGATAGGATAACAGGCGATGAAAATGGGTCTGTATTTCCCGAATTTTATCTTGCATTGCCGTTAAGTCGCACTCTGCTGGTAATAGCCAAATTAAATAATGGCTTTCTCCTAAACTGTTTTGAATGTCCTTTGTCAGCAGTGACTTATGTTCATCATTTAACCGGGGATAATTTCGCAGTTTTTTCGGTTTTTCATTATCAATCAGTCTTAGTAAATTTTCCCAATCTTTCAACGAAACTAACTGGGTTATTTCAAATAAATCGCCCCCTAACAGTTTATTCCCTGGGAAACT
The DNA here is from genome assembly GCF_051859755.1 of Limnospira sp. Taxonomy (NCBI): domain Bacteria; kingdom Bacillati; phylum Cyanobacteriota; class Cyanophyceae; order Oscillatoriales; family Sirenicapillariaceae; genus Limnospira; species Limnospira sp. The sequence goes on along the minus strand of NZ_JBIMLI010000252.1, from coordinate 2,179 downwards.
CAATTGATTATCTTTTTTCCAGGGTAGGGGTTTATTGGCGATTTCTGTATAACTCTTTTCGGCAATTTCATTAACTTTCTCTGGGGAATATTTCCCGTCAAGTTGACCCCACAATAACCAAGTTTGACCTAGGCTTGAGGGAGTGTTATTAATCCTTTCCTCAATGTATTTTTTCAGTTGACTTAAACTGGTTTTCTGATATTCGCTATCATAGGCATCAATGATTAAACTATAGCTATCCCCCAATTGCGATGCCACTAACACATATTCTATCCCCATTAGAGGTTGTTCCCCCTCCTGATAGTCTAACCGCACAATATCGCTTTCGGGGTTTTCGCTGTTAGCATATTTTTTCAGTTTTTGCTTATTTTCTGGCGTTAAGTCACTATATGGTTTTTGCAGGTCATGATGAAACCGCCGCCAAAAATAATAGCGATTAAAATCTATGCTTTCTGAGGTTTGTCCTAACCCTTCCCGTAAGTCATACAGAAACAGTTGCAGCGTGATTTCTTTTAGGGGATACATTCAGTTAACTTAGATAGATGGAGATGACTTAAATAGTTGGCTAAAAAACTCTTTTAGTTTGCCACCTCCCGAAGGATTTAGCGCATCTTTTGAGGCTTTTACCGGGTCGGGAGAATGACAAATTACCTCCACCGTATTGCTTAATTCTGTGCTATAATCATCACTCTCGAATATCGGTAGATAGCCTTTTTGGCGATCGCTTCCCTGCATTAGTCGATCGCACTCCTCCTTATATAATAGGGCTAAGTCTGTATCATTCATGGCGATCGCCTCTAATTGTTTGGTATTATTAGCAACATCGGAAATCGCCGCCAATTGATTATACACACTAATTGGCAACTTTTTGTTAAAACGGGCTAAAGCGTGAATAAATGCCGTTATGGTTATTTTCTGGTTGGGAGTCATAGCTGATTAATTTATGAGGGTGGAAGATGCCGTCAAAGATTCAGGCGACTTCGACGATTTCGAGCGATCGCCTACTCCTAAATTCTACCACAGTCTCCGTCATCTGTATACACCCATTTGATAATTAATTTATCCCGTCCGTGACCACTCCCGTCACTCCTACCCAGGAGACTCAGTGACTCCCCCTTAGCTTAATAACCCGAAATCACCAAACTCCCCCAATGATAAACATCAGAAAACGGCATAACTTCCGGGTTTTCCTGTCTTTCAATCCGTCCTAAAGCCTTGGCTAAAATTCCCTGATTACTCTCACTCAAAGGATGTGATAAACAGGATTCATAAACCTTCGCAATTTCTGCCCAGGTCGCCTCACAGCGTAACCATTTTTTCGCCTTATGTAAAGCCATCGCCGCCGTTTCACCCCCTAGATATTCCTGATAAAACTTAATGCCAATACCGTCGCCGATTCATCATTCACCAGCCATAAATCTGATAATCATGATGCCAATCCGTGATGAAAGTTTCCAGTTGTTTCTGTTGCCAAGCCGATAAGGGTATAGCCGTCAGGTCGTCTACCGTCAGGATAAAGGTTATCAAATAATCGTTGCCATAATACCAATAAATCATGGCGGTTTCCGGGTTAAGCAATGCGTGAATTTTTGCTTCTGTTAACCCTAGCTTTATGGTAATCCGGTTTATATTTTAGGGCTTGGTCGTAGGAGGATATCGCTTGTTTATACTCTCCTAAATTATACATCGCCACCCCTCGGTTATTCCAAGCTTTATGGTAATCCGGTTTATATTTTAGGGCTTGGTCGTAGGAGGATATCGCTTGTTTATACTCTCCTAAATCCTTCAGCGTCACCCCTCGGTTATACCAAGCTTCATGTAAATCCGGTTTATATTTTAGGGCTTGGTCATAGGAGGATATCGCTTGTTTATACTCTCCTAAATAAGACAGCGCATTCCCTCGGTTATACCAAGCTTCATGTAAATCCGGTTTATATTTTAGGGCTTCGTCGTAGGAGGATATCGCTTGTTTATACTCTCCTAAATCAGACAGCGCATTCCCTCGGTTATACCAAGCTACATGGTCATCCGGTTTATATTTTAGGGCTTGGTCGTAGGAGGATATCGCTTGTTTATACTCTCCTAAATGATACAGCGCATTTCCTCGGTTATACCAAGCTACATGGTCATCCGGTTTATATTTTAGGGCTTGGTCGTAGGAGGATATCGCTTGTTTATA
>NZ_JBIMLI010000251.1:0-3558 GCF_051859755.1 Limnospira sp. | reverse complement strand
CAACCATACCCCTCCACCCCGCAAGGGGGTGCTGGCGGCTAAAGCTGCTTGAGTCGGTTTTCCTCTCCGCGATAAATCACGGAGCTTCCAACCCTCCCAGGAGTTTTACGTGAATGACTGAGCGACTGACGATTCAGTTACCTACTATCGAAAGTGCGATCGCTTTAGGGGGTTATCAAGAAGATAATCTCAAAACCCTGTCTAAACAAACTGGAACTCAGATAGTTTTGCGGGGTCAAGATTTGCTGATTAGTGGTACGACTAAACAGGTAGAATTGTGCCGAGTTTTGATAGAATCCCTCAAACCTTTTTGGGAAAATGGTAAAACTATCACAGACCCCGATATTCTAACCGCACGTCATGCTATTAATACCCACCAAGAAGCTAATCTGCGGGAACTTCAGCAGGATGTTTTAGCGAGAACTCGCCGAGGTCAGGATATACGCGCTAAAACTTTCCGTCAGCGACAATATATCCAAGCTATCCGCACCCATGATTTAACTTTTTGCATTGGACCAGCGGGAACTGGTAAAACTTATCTAGCAGCAATTATCGCGCTTCAGGCGTTACTTTCTGACCAATACGAAAGGTTAATTCTTACCCGTCCAGCGGTGGAAGCGGGGGAACGTCTAGGCTTCCTTCCGGGAGATTTGCAGCAAAAGGTTAATCCCTATTTGCGACCTCTTTATGATGCGATTTATGAGTTGGTAGACCCAGAAAAAGCAGCTAATTTGATGGAAAGGGGAGTGATTGAAGTTGCGCCTATTGCTTATATGCGGGGACGCACTCTCAATAATTCCTTTATCATCCTTGATGAGGCGCAAAATACGACTCCCGGACAAATGAAAATGGTGCTGACTCGTTTAGGGTCGCGATCGCGCATGGTGGTAACGGGTGATATTACCCAGACGGATCTACCACTAAATCAATCTTCGGGGTTGACAGTTGCCCTCAAGATTCTGCAAAATATTGAAGGGATAGCTTTCTGTGAGTTTTCTCAGGCGGATGTGGTGCGGAATCCTCTGGTTCAGCGCATTGTCGCCGCCTATGAACGACATGAAAAATAAATGACTATTACTGGATAGGTAATAGCTGAGAATAACTATGGCTGATTTAAAAGAGTTGTTAGAGTCTTGCGAAAGTTTGGGAACTTTGCGCTTAATTGTGACCAGTAGTGCTGCTGTTCTGGAAGTTAAGGGGAAAATTCAAAAGCTATTTTATGCAGAACTTCCGAAAGGAATGTATGCTAATATGCACAGCGATTTGTTTGAATTCCACCTAAATATTGACCAAATTAAAGCGGTTAAATTTGAGACGGGAGAAGCGAAGCGCGGGAATTTTACTACCTATGCGATTCGGTTTTTAGATGCTGAAAATCAACCAGCTTTAAGTGCTTTTTTACAATGGGGAAAACCCGGAGAATATGAACCAGGACAGGTAGAAGCCTGGGAGGGTTTGCGCGCCCAATATGGCGACCACATACAATTCTAATTCTCCTGGGTTGGTGGGTTGAAAGGAAGTGGAACCCAACATAGGTTGATGTGGGTGGGGTTAATCAACCAACTGTCCGGGTTCCTAGGGGTTTCCCAGCGGCGGGATGACCATATAGCTGCGGTTATGGGTTAACTTCGTATTTGGCTAAGTCGGCTTTTACCTGTTCCAAAAATTGACGCGATCGCTCTAAATCCGCCCTAGCACGTTCCAGCTTTTCAGATGATATCACAGTTGGGGATTCGGAAACTTGAGCCGATTCAGGAGTTTGGAATCGTACCTGTCCGATAGTAACAATACTATCATCCCGCAAAATAGCCTGTACAGTGAGTTCATTTTCCCCAGAAAATTCCCCCAAATCAATAATTTCTTTAAAGCCACTAATACTGGCGCTTGGTGCGTCGGGGTAAACCTTGGCGACATCAGGACGAGAATCACTAACGGAAATAGTTTTAACAATCTTTTCCCCCTGTAGGATTTCCACAGCAATAGCGGGTAAAGTTTTACCCAATACCCAACCGGAAAATTCAATTTCCGCAGAGTTAAGTTTAGCTTCGGCTTGGGGTCTATCAATCTTAAAATCCAGCAGGGACTCACAGTCCTCTTTAGGGACTAAGACAACTTCCAGAATGTGAACTTCTTTGTTTTTAGCCATTAGTAAATCATTAATCAAAAATCAGAGTTGTCAGCATAGACTATGATATTATATCATATCTATGTAGGTATTATGGCGATCGCTCCTGTTGCGCTTGCACCATCATTTTGACTATATCAGGCATTTGAAACTGAGCCTCCCATCCTAACTTATGTTTAGCCTTAGCGGGGGAGGCGCGACCGACAGCGATATCTGTAGGACGGTAGAGGCTTTGGTCAGTTTCGACAAAATCTTCCCAGTTTAGACCGACACAATCAAAAGCAGTTTTGACAAAATCCTGAAGAGAGTAAGTTTCCCCGGTAGCGATCGCATAATCATCAGCTTGTGGCTGCTGAAGCATCAAATACATGGCCTCGACATACTCAGGAGCCCAACCCCAATCTCGCTGCACGGAGATTCTACCCAAATATAGTTTATCCTGATTTCCAGAGGCGATCGCACAGGCTCCATGAATAATTTTCTGAGTCACAAACCGGGAGGGTCTCAGGGGGGACTCATGGTTAAATAGTATTCCAGAACAAGCAAATAAACCATAGGCTTCGCGATAGTTAGCGACTTCCCAAAAGGCGGCGGACTTAGCGACCGCGTAGGGACTGCGAGGACGAAAGGGGGTATTTTCATCCGCAGGTTCGCCGTAGGTATCACCAAAACACTCACTAGACCCAGCATTATAGAGTTTAATAGGTGCGCCAGTAAATCGGATCGCTTCTAAGAGGTTGAGGGTTCCCCCAGCGATACTATCGAGGGTTTCCACAGGTTGGTCAAAGGATAGACCCACGGAACTCTGACCCGCCAAGTTATAGACTTCCTGTGGTTCAACCTGGGTCAAAACTTGAAGAACACTACGAAAGTCGGTGAGAGACATGGAATATAATTTCACTCGGTCATAAATTCCCAACCTTTTCAAGTTCCGAAATGATGACATCTGTGCATCACGGGAAGTACCATATACCGCATAACCTTGATCTAACAGCAGTGATGCTAAATAGGCTCCATCCTGTCCAGATATTCCACAAATTAGCGCTTTTTTCATATACCGGGGTGGTTCAGACTACCAAATACAGATAATAACCGAATCATCATTCTAGTCCGTAGGGTGCGTCAGAGGGATAACCTATCGGGTCAACGGCCAATTTGGTTCATCTGACGCACCACCCCCATATCGTGGTCAAGAAACCCGGTTTCTTTGAGAAACCGGGTTTCTCAGGGGAAACGGTGGGGCGGGTTTACCACAACCTGGGTGGGGAATTGAGAATTGACGGCCGAGGCGCGCCCCTACAATTAATAATTAATAATTATCACCCTCGTAGGGTGCGTCAGAGGGATAACCTATCGGGTCAACGGGGGTTGGGGATCAGCTGGCGGAACAGGCTTATCGTGGGGGTGATGCCCGGTTTGGTTGAGAAGCCGGG
>NZ_JBIMLI010000250.1:0-3587 GCF_051859755.1 Limnospira sp. | reverse complement strand
GACATATAAACAGTTAAGTGATGTTCAGTTATGTGAATCCCTTATATTCCACCAAGGGATGGAAGTCCCACTAGGAGGCTATTTCGGGCATTGCATCCCTATTTCACTCCTAAACGTCTCGCACCTATAACCCCTATTCTACCGTCATTCTAATGCACTCAAAAGCGATCGCACATTTAGGAGTGAGTGCCAAATGAAGGCACCTAAGTATTTAGCCTAGAGGGTATTGTGTTGTCGATTTATTGAGGGTTAATCATCAAGCTGATATATTACCCTAAGAATTGCCTTAATCTCTGGCAAGTCTGGATTGATACCATGATTGGTTAGTGCTTGCTTTGCCATATCTAGCGGTAATGGCTGCTTTTGATGTCGTGTCAGGATACCTAACTCTGTGGCAAGGTGGCGACGTTTTTTGTACTTGCTGTCATTAACCGTTACCGAGTGACCAAACGAACGCGCCCTGATTTCCTGTGGTATCCCGTTCATCTCTCCCAGTTGGTTGGCTAGATATCGGAAAGCTAATGCTTGGGTGAATCCCCAATTATGGTTAGTTAACCATTGTCTGTGGTTACGATTAAAGCCCGCTGGGTTCTTAGGTTCAGTAATAGGTAAACAGACGTTATGAATCCCTAGACGGTTAATCAAAGCCTTGTCTTTTGACATTGGTATTGCTAACCTTTGACCTGTTTTGGTGCTACTACCAAAGCAAGTAAACTCACCAATCACTAACACTAACTCAATGTTATTGGAGTCACTTATCGCGGGGAACGTTATGCCGTCAACCGTGATATCCTTGGTTAAGTTTTGTCCTGCTGCAATCTCTGATGGTCTCAATCCATATAAAGCACACATTGCTGACACCCAACACCAACCATCACGAGCATTATTGTCTGTCAACCGTCCATAATCAGTGTTACGTTCCTTGTCTAGCAAGCCTAGCAAGGTATCCAAGTCTATACTTTGGGATTCAGCAAATACTGTCTGGGTAGGGTCAATCTTTTCCATCTTCTCTAGTGCTTTCTTGCATCGAGCACGTTCCGCTACCTGTCTGAGTCGGTAGTATCTGTCTTTGAATATTTTATGACCTACCGGACTACTGCCATCTTGTAACGGGCTATATAACGCTTCTTTTATACCCTCCCAGCTCACATAAACATCCCAGTCTGTGACTTTGTTAAACACAGTAAGAAAACAGCGTTTAAATGAACTTTGGTCACTAGCCAGATCACGGGAACGTTTCCGCTTAGTGTTCTTGTGTACCCCATTAAAGTAATCATCCTCCATTTCTTTAAACACTTGACGATAGGTGATTAAGTCGTTTTCCATGGGAACTTTGGATTCATCAAGGATAGTAGCCTTGTACCAGTCCAGCCATTCAGATACTGACTGAAATTGTCCATCAAGGGATTTATGGACTAACCAAGCCTTGTCTACAGCCTTGCGGATACCCTCTGGAGTAAATTGGCAATTACAGCCCCGTTGCTTACGTCCCCCAGTTTCTGGGTCGTTTGTGATGTCTAGTTGGATTGTCCCCCGATTGCGCTTAATCCTGACACCCTTGGGACATTGTTGGCGGGATAAGTTGAAAAACTCAAGGATATCTTGAAAACCTTGATATATACCGCTGTGCGTACTGTTTGTACTTGTACTCATTTTACACTCACTCCTAATAATGCGATCGCTTTCGAGTGCATCAGTGTGACGGTAGAGTAAGGGTTATAGCTTTTATGGTGGGTTCGACCCCCCTATTCTCCACTAAAAGCCTCTTCTGGCTAAGGTTAACCGGAAATAGTGAAATAGTTTTTAAAAATGCGATAACCGGGTTAAGTTTTTCCCGGTTATCGCAGTCAGGATAAAATTTTACTGAAAATGGAGCATATGGGAATCGAACCTGATACATAGCCTATAACCCCTATTCTACCGTTACTTAGGTGTTACTCAAAACCGTAGTAGAGTAACAAGTGAGTAAAAAATGAGTAACGCCACTAACATCCCTACCGTAGGGGGAAAGGGCAACTATGACGAGAGTTACGATAGATTCCTGAAAGCCTATCAAGACTTTAAGGGGGAGTGTCCCAAAGGGGTGACACTCAAGTTGCAAAAGTCCGGGACTAGGTATAATTTGCTATTGCAGTTTAAGCAGCCACCTACCGGAAAACGGCTACCCAAAACAGCCAATCTTGAGTGTACTCCCCAAGGGGTGATAGACGGAGTTAAAAAAGCTAAGTTAGTGGCGGAGGCTCTGGGAACTATCAGTAACGCTAGTGAATTTTGGGACTGGTATGATACGACTATCCTAGGAAAAAATCAGATTGAGGATAATCTGATAACCTACCGAGAGATATTCCAACAACTGGAAGATGAGTATTTTGCCGGGTACAACCGCAATACAGGACGGAAACGTTCTCGCGACATTGTTAGTGATTTATCGTCATACCATCGGACCAAACAGATATTTTTTGAACAGTTCCCCAATTGGGATGATTATCCTACTTGGGAGAGTTTCAAGGTTATGCTGTACACTCCCTTACAGAATGGAGAGGAGCTGATAGGGTCCAAAACATTCAAAGAACGTTACTACATCCTGAAAGCCATTGCCAAAAAATCACCCAATAAGGACCACCTACTAAAGCAATTAGAGCCTATTAACCCCAAACAAACACGATTTACGGTTAAGCAGCGTATAGGTATCGATGCCTTTAAAGATTGGTGGTATAGTGCCAAACAGGAAGCCTACACCATTAAAAGCCATAGAATAAGCGAAGTCCGTCACAGTTGGCTATGGGTTGCCGGTATGGCGGTAATGTATGGATTAAGACCTACCGAGATAGCGGCTGCAGTTAACTTAACCAAACCCTATACAACAGAAGATGGTGTAACCATCAAAGCGCTATCAGACCCGGATAATCAGGATAATTACTTAGTATTGGGTGATTATACTTACTTTACTGATACAGAGGGAAGGAAAGTAAGTATTAAGACTGGGGGACGGGTTATAGCGCCAATCCCTAGTCCCGAAATGTTTAATTTTATGGAATTAAAGCGACCAATATTACCAGAATATACCCCGAAGGAGGGAAGCCAGCCTAGGACTGTAGCTGCGGGTTTTAATGTAGCATTCAGTAAACATATTAAAGCTATGGGATGTCCGGTAACTCAAAAATATGCTTTTCGTAGGCTGTACAACCTGTTGGGTGAAAAATATGGAGTACCAGTAGAGTTACGCGCTAGAATGATGGGGCATAGCGCAATCGTCAATGAGAGTAAATACAAAACGGAGGGGATTGACGCTACCTTAGAAGTCTTAAAAGGAGTAGCTAAATTACCCGTGCCGTTAAATGTAGCACTGGAAAGGTTAACTGCCTTGGGGGTTGACATTGACAGCCCTGAAGCTAAATTATTCCTTAGGGTAATTTATCAGATAGATTAATTTACCCACTACAATCTCATAAGTTAATACCCCTAGATTAAACTCCTAGGGGTTATTTTATGGCTACAAATTGATAGATCCTACTACGGTTTTGAGTAACACCTAAGTAACGGTAGAATAGGGGTTATAGGCTATGTATCAGGTTCGATTCCCATAT
>NZ_JBIMLI010000249.1:0-3591 GCF_051859755.1 Limnospira sp. | reverse complement strand
GTTGAAGTCCTCACCGGGTAGTCCCCACGCCCATTTCAGCTCTATTTCATACCCGAAGGTCTCGCACCATACTTGGTCTTGTAGCGCATCGCCCTAATTGGTTCAACTAATCTGCGATTAAATTAAGCTCTCTACCACCGGGCTAGTGTTTAAAATGATATGGATGCTAGTTGTAGCTAACAGGAAGCTAATTAGCTATTTTTCCGAGACTTGCGGGAAGAGGCTGCAAACAAACCGCCAACAGCCATCAGACCTAACATAGTGGAAGGTTCAGGAACAGAAGGCACGTCACCTGTAGGAATGAAGACTTTGTAAAGACCGTTGTGGGAAGTTCCATCAGTGTACTCAGTTAGTCCAGTAGCAGTAGCACTGAAACTCCACAGATAATCAACTACTCCGTCATATTCATACCTGAGAACTTCACTAGCCTGCCAACCTGCAAACCAGTCTCCGTAGACATTACCTAAGTCCATATGTCCGGCTAAACCGATTTCAATGCCGTTTCGATCGCTTTCAATGTAGGAGATGTTGGGGTCGCTGGCGCGTTCAAAGCCATACATACCGAAAAACGCATTAAAGGCATTTCTTCTACCGATTCTTCCTAAATCAGGTTGGTAGTTGTCCAATAACTCACCAAACCAGCGGTTAGCTAAGTTGTCAGAGCCATATTGGTTCGTGAAGCCACCATCAGCAGTTGTGAACCAATCGAAGGCGTTGAGGCTACTGATAGTCAGGGTTTGGCCGTTAACTTCACCAATCAGGCTGGTCCTTGCACCACCATAGAAAGATGAGTTATACCTCCACCCGTTCATACTTTGATCATTAATGTGACTGCTGGAGAACAATTCAATGTTACCGCCGGGGGTTCCGTCTAGCCTCCGCAAAATGTCGTCGATGTTTGCAGAAGGGTTGGCATAGGTTTGGTCAACTACACCGTCACCAGTAGTGTCTCGGGCATCGTAGAGGATATAGTCGTCACCTTCGATTCTGAAGTTTTGGGCTAAGACAGGAGCGGCGACCATTGCGGTCATACCTGCGGCAAGGGAGGCACTAACTAAGAATTTGTTGATAAGTCCAGCCATGATTGAAGTCTCCTAAAGTGAATGGTTGAGGGTTGAGTTAGTCCTTTTGGGGAAGCTGTAATGCTTTACCGGAAAAGGGATTGTCTTTAATTATGATTAGTTTTTCGTAGATGACACCGCTTTTTTTCATCGGTTGTGCGCTTTTAAGTTAGGGCGCAGAGTCTTTAATATAGACATAAATTTAAGGTCTGCTGTTTTTTGACTCTGTGTTTATTATAGTTGACGGTCTGGGAAAAATCTATAAAGGTTCTGTAAAGTTATGGTGATTTTATATAAAGTTATTGCCAAATTTGATGTGGTCTAAGATGGGTATGATGAGAGGGAAAAATACTCCGTATTTATACTGCAAATGAGAGGGTTTTGGGGGTGATGTTTAAGAGATTGATCCGTATATTTAAGGGAGCCGGACTCGATGAAACCCAGACCAGTGCTGGGAATTGTCGAGAACCGGCTCCTATAATGAGTTGTGGCAAGTTAGGTATTAGCTGGCTTAGGGCTGGTGGGACTGCAAGAATTGGGCAATCCTGTCTACGGCGACTTTTAAGACTTCTGGGGGATGGACGAGAGCAAAGCGGACATATCCTTCGCCGGATTTACCAAAGCCAACGCCGGGAGATACGGCGACTCCGGTTTGTTGGACTAATTGGGCGCAGAAGCGGATAGAATCTTGACTCCAGGGTTCGGGGAGTTTTGCCCAAATGTAGAGGGTAGCTATGGGGGTAGGTACATCCCAACCGATGTCATGGAGGGCTTTAACAAAGACATCGCGCCTTTCTCGGAAGGTATCAACGGTGTGGCTAATTAATTCCTGGGGGCCGGTTAAGGCAGCGATCGCTCCATTAAGAATACCACGATACTGATTAAAGTCGATCGCCGCCTTGACCTGTCGCAGAGCCAGAATCAACTGAGGATTTCCGACGGCGAAACCGATACGGAAGCCTCCCATATTATAGGACTTGGAAAAGGTAAAAAACTCTATGGAGACGGTTTTCTGGGGGTCGGCTTGCAAGATAGAGGGGGCAATGGCATCATTATTGAGGGCATTGCCTTCTGGGAAGACAAAATCCCCGTAGGGGAAATCATGAACCAGGACGAGATCATTTTTTTGACAAAAGGCTACGGCTTCCTGAAAAAATGATAAGGGAGCGATCGCCGTTGTGGGGTTATGGGGATAACTCAAGACCATCATTTTGGCTTGAGCCAATACGGCTTCGGGAATTTCCTCAAACTTGGGCAGAAAGCCATTTTCGGCTAACATAGTCATCGGATAAATTTGCCCCCCGGCTATATATACTCCCCCAGCGTGGGAAGGATAGCCTGGATCTTGCAAGAGGGCAAAATCTCCGGGGTCCAGAATAGCTAAGGGTAGATGTCCTGTCCCTTCCTGACAGCCTATGAGTTGCAGAACTTCGGTTTCCGGGTCAACGGGTACGCCATACTTTTGAGTGTACCAGTGAGCGGCGGTATCTCGAAAATCCTTAGTATTGCGGAATAAGGCGTAACCGTGGGTTGTAGTATCGTCGAGGGAGTCCCGAATGCGATCGATAATGTGATTAGCCACAGGTACATCGGAAGAACCCAAAGACAAGTCAATGAGATCTTGTCCGGCGGCCAATGCTTTGGCTTTGGCTCGATCCATATCAGCAAATACATTAGACCGTAGAGGTTCTAGTCGCTTAGAAAATTGCATAGCATTCAACTCCGACGCAAACGGGACTCAATAAGAGATTTACAGATTCTACAGGTGAGGGTCAATCCACTCAATTAGCTTGTTTTTGGTAATTGCTCCCTCTAGGGAGGCGATAATTTCTCCGCCCATAAATAGCCTCAAGGCTGGGACCCCTTCCACTTGACAGAGTTTAACTGCTTGGGGGTTGAGGTCAACTTCTAGTTTAACTACTTTTAGGCGATCGCTGTAAGTATTTGCTACGGCTTGGACGGAGGGGGAAACCAGACGACAAGGACCACACCAGGGAGCCCAGAAGTAGGCTAAAGTCGGCTGTCCAGTATTACCCAGGACTTCGGTTTCAAATTGGGAATCTTGAATGACAATGACGTTGCTACTCATTAAATCTGCTCGGCTAGTACCACTTCCTGATCACTAATTAGATTACCATAGTGCAAAATTGTGACGAGGGCAGTCCTGAATGGGGGTGCGATCGCCAAAATGCAACAAAATTTAACTTTTGAGGGGGACAGAAGGGTGGGAGAGTCGGCGGAGGGTGATTTACCAAAGATCCTGGGTCACTAGCCCGGTCGCTTCGGTTTTGCTCAACAAGCCTTGTAGGACGGCTTTTTATGTTATACTATTTTGTCTGTGCGAAACGTTTAGGAGTGAAATAGGGCTGCAATGCCTGAAATAACTTCCTAGTGGGACTTTCACCCCTTGGTGAAATATAAGGGACTCGTACCCTGACCATCCCATAACTGTTTATATAGCATTAGTCAAGGTGGTTAGGACGCAGCTTTGAGAACGGAATCCATGGCATCATGGAGAGAATCAAACTGC
>NZ_JBIMLI010000248.1:0-3610 GCF_051859755.1 Limnospira sp. | reverse complement strand
CTAATTATCGGTGGGTGGGGGCGGGTTTATCAAAATTCCGGTGGGGAAGTTTCATTGACGGCAGAACCCGCCCCTACATTATTGGTGGGTGGGGGCGGGTTTAGTTAAATTCCGGTGGGGAAGTTTCATTGGCGGCAGAACCCGCCCCTACATTATCGGTGGGTGGGGGCGGGTTTAGTTAAATTCCGGTGGGGAAGTTTCATTGGCGGCAGAACCCGCCCCTACGGCTTTTTCGGGTGGGGGCGGGTTTAGTTAAATTCCGGTGGGGAAGTTTCATTGACGGCAGAACCCGCCCCTACGGCTTTTTCGGGTGGGGGTGGTGAAGTTTAATTAACTAGGGAATGGCAGGATTTTTGTGTGAACGATAATTGCTGTTTTTGATATGCTAAGTTAAGGCTATATTCCTAAAGTTTTAGCAATCCGATCGCGACTTTTGGCTAAATGTGCTATACTATAGGCATCCAGACGATCGCTACGACGTTTAACTAGGTAGTCTAGGGATTCTTCTAACTGCTTAAACTGAAACCAGGCTAAGGTCTGTGCATCTTGGGGGGCGGGGGTATTTCCTAATACTATATCAGTCATTAAATCTAGATAAACTTGTTGTAGCGATCGACGCACCGGACCGATAGATATTTGTTTTTCGCTAGTCCATAGTTCCGACCAGATACTATTTGTTAGCATTTCCAATAATTCGGGTATGGTTAAAGCATTACCAGGAGAGGTTTTAAATTCCAAATCCCGCAACCGAGTTAACCTCGCCGGTGAAAGTAGTTCGGATAAAATGCGGTTTTGGACCCACCCAATGCGATCGCTAATAGGATAATCTAAGGAAGCAAAACGATTAGGATTTCCCCAATCAGACCATCGAGAAGGAACTAAGCGATTTAACAGATTCGGAGAAAAATTAAAAGCATCTTCAGCAAATACATATTTGGCTAAAAGTTGCAAAGCCTCTCGTTGCTGAGTTACTGGAATCGGCTCTAAAGGTAAAGAACTGCCACTATTACCAATGCGGTAACGATGGAAAGACTGACCACCTATATATGGTATAGCATTAGCTGCATTATTAGCATAATAACTCAAAATTGTGTTAAAAGCTATCAGCAGTTGGTCAGATTCTTGGCTGCTAGGAAATGAACGAGTTTCTAACCTATCCCATATATATTGGGCATTGTCTAATTGCCATTGGGAATAGCGTAACATATCACTACTAAGATCCCATGGTAGCGCCTCGGGGTCAAGAAAAATTCCCCATACATCCTCATCGGTTGCAAATGCTAGATCTGGCTCAGTTGCCCGTGCTACAATTTCCTGTAATTGGCGAGACTCTAAATAAGGTGTCATATCTAAAATGGGTTGATATCCATATTGAATCGCCCATTGATCATAAGCGCCTAAAACCACGGGAAAATAATCGCCCTGGGGTTGTCCTGGGGGGGCTAAATTCACTGGTAAATAATCCATTACTGAGGCGGTCATTCCCCTAGTGCGGGTAATATCGCGATCGTTTAATTCCTCTGGTGTTAGCATGGTACTACCCCGGAAATTGTGTCTTAAACCCAAAGTATGACCAATTTCATGGGCGGTTAAATAACGCAAATATTGATTAATATACTCATCTATAGAATCTTGGTGAAATCTAGGGTTAACGGACATGGCGATCGCACCAATAGCCAATTGGCGAGTAGATTCTACCTCAAAACAAAAATGCTCCAATGCTATTAAATATTCCTGATTATTAGGGGTGGGTTGTTGCCAATTTCGCCCTAATAAACCATCCTGACATTGTGCAGAACTACCCTCGACTAAAATTTCCTGTCTTTGTCGCAAGCTGTCAATGGCTTGACTTTCAATCACCATATCTGCATCTAAAATTTGACCGGTTAAAGGGTTAACATGGGAAGGACCGTAACCACTGAAAGGCGAGTTAAAAGATGTAGACCAGCGAATGGTATTATAACGGACATCGGCGGGATCCCAGGTAGCATTGTCCGGCATTTGTCGCACTTCGATCGCATTCATAAAACCCACCTTTTCAAAGGCTTTATTCCACATCAAAGCGCCTTCGGCAATAGCTTGACGGTATGCTAAAGGAATGGTATTTTCTAGCCAAAATACAATCGGTTCTACTGGTGCTGACAAGGGCGCACTAGGGATTTGTTTTTGTAAATTCCATCGGTTAATATAGCGCACCATTGCCCCTGTTCGGGTAGGGTTAGAAACATCCCGATAAATCGTTGTAAAATAGCCGATTCGTTCATCAGCTAGGCGAGTGCGGTAGCTGTGATCATCAGGAAGGGCGAGAAAACTGTAACGAATTTTTAGGTTAAATGCACGCCTATCAGAAATAGCTGGGCTATGAGGTACTAGGTTTCTCCCCACGGCTGTAAACCCTAATACTGATGCGACTTCGACATTATTGGGAAATGCTTTGAGACCCGAAATATAGGATTTATCAGCATCAAAATTGTAGTTATTTTGTAAACTGAATAACAGTTGAGAAACGACTCCCGAAAATTCGTTATTTCCTACTAAAACTGGGCTGAAATCTACTAAAATACTCTGTCTTTCAGGATGGGTAGCCATGACAGGTAGGGAGTATAAAACTGAATCCCTAAAAGCGCGGTCTATGGCTGCGGCCTGGGTTTCTTGGGGATTGAACCGAAAGTTGATATTAGGAATTAATAATTCTATCCGGTTGGAAACAGAACGCAGTTTAAACAGGAAACTTCCTAAATCTTGACCACTCCAAAAGTTACTATTTTCTAACCCAGACTCAAGGCTAATAAAACACAGAAAATTTTGCTCAAGCTGTTGGGGTTGAATTTCCAGATAAACCTGTCTAGTTTCGGGTTTGTGATAGAGAGTAAACAACCCGACCAATTGTTCTGTTCCCTGGATGATACCATCAAAATCGGCAGGTTGTGTCTGTTGCTGTGATATCTGAAATGGAGCGATCGCCAAAGATTTGGGGATTTGTGCGATCGCTTTATTCCACCCCATTGTCACCATAACAAATGAGAGCAACAAAATTATCAGATATCGGCTTAATCTTCTCATCAACCATTAGGTGTTCTGAGATCGTATTGTTCTAACTTCTGCTCAAAAATCTCAGACGCTTGTTCAGCAGGTATATCCAACATTTGCCACAAATGGGTCAAAAACTCTCGTTCCTTAATAGACAAGACCCCATCAACTAATAACAAATCGCTAACTACTGTAAACACAGTTTCCTGAAGTTGTACAGGTAAAAACTCACGAGCGATCGCCAACAGAGAGTAAGTCCCCTTGAGAGATAGTAACTCAAATAACTTTTCGACTAAATTAGTCAGCTTGGGCTGAGAATATCCGTTAAACAGGGGAAGTTCCGACAATAAAACTATAATCCGTTCCCTTTCCTGGGCGCACAGATAGCCGTCAGCACAGATAGCACTAACTGCGATCGCCGCAAACGCCTCCGGGGTAGACAGAGAAATCCGCGTTTCATCCTGTCCTTTAAAGATTTTGTTGAGTATGCTCATCAGAAACCCACTGATACATTTACGCGACATTTTTCCGGTTGTTCCCGGACAATGCAACGATAGCACTATTACCCGTTAAGGTAACA
>NZ_JBIMLI010000247.1:0-3645 GCF_051859755.1 Limnospira sp. | reverse complement strand
AATCCCCAGGGTCAGCCGTTTTCTTCTCCCCTGGAAATCGAGCAACAATTACAACAGGAGCGCTCGCGAGCCGAACAAGTGACCGCCGAGTTGGAAGAGGAGCGCCGAAAGACTAAAAGGTTGGAGATGTTGTTGCGGGAAGCGGGGATTGATGGCGATCGCTTATAGAAGTAGAACTGGCTTGTTGCCTGTGTTATAATTCCAGGGTGGGGTAAGGCGATCGCTTTTTCACCATGCCAATGCCTCCCATGGTAGCACCGGCATCGGTGCCTGTTGAAACCTGCGCTCCGGTCGGCGCTATGTTGTCAATCTTATGGTAACATGATTTCACATTAAGGATGCGATCGCCAATCAAGGGCGACCATTCGGATATGGGGAAACAATATGAAAAATGCCCTCAACAATCAACTGCAAGACTTGTATCAAACCGACAGTTATTTATGGTTGCAAAAAACCGTCGAATTGTTGAAAGCAGAAGACTTCCGACATTTGGATTTAGACGGCTTAATTGAGGAGTTGGAAAGTTGGGGTAGGAGTCAATTTAATCAAGCCAGAATTCGGTTGCGACAAATCATCATCCATCTTCTGTTATGGGAATACTGGGAGCAAGAATACGAGCGCAACTGTCGGCATTGGCAATCAGAAATAATTGCGTTTCGAGATGATTTGATTCATGAACTGACCGCGAGTTTGCAAAATAAGCTGATTCTCCAATTGGACTCTATCTATCATGTCGCGGTAAGTTTCGTAATCAAAAAAACGGGTTTATCTAAAAGTATATTTCCGGCTAATTGCCCTTATAATTTTGAACAATTATTGGATGATAACTGGTATCCAAATCATCAGTTAAGCTGATGAAAATTACATGATTTCATGAAAAAGAAACCGCTATCCCCTCGGCGGCGATCGCATTCTCTCAAAAATTGTCGGCAGTTCCTATTTGTTGTCTGGCGGCGATAGGGGATATGTGCTAGGCAGACCCTAGGCGATCGCTTACAACCTTTTCAGTAATTATGCAATAGGCTGTCAAAGTCCCTCTGTCCACCTGGGATCCAGATTTAGGGTGAGGGTAATGTTTAGCACGATTTCTGAACAACCTGTATAGAAGGATAACTGGCCTGTTGCCTGTGTTATAATTGCAGTCTAATTGTGAGTCACTAGGAGGCGGAATCTGAATCAACATCCGAGGGTCAGTGTAATTATTCCCGTTTATAATGGCGATCGCTTTTTAGGGGAAGCGATCGAAAGTGTTTTAAGCCAAACCTATCAAGACTATGAAATCATAGTTGTTGATGATGGTTCCACAGATGGAACCTCCGAGGTAGTCGCATCATTAGGGGATAAAATTAGATATTTTCACCAGGAAAATCAAGGTTCTGCTGTAGCTCGGAATTTGGGGATTCACCAAGCCAAGGGGGAGTTAATTGCCTTTTTAGATGCCGATGATTTTTGGCTGTTACCAGAAAAGTTAGCACAACAGGTGAGTTTATTTGACCAACAGCCTAATTTAGCGATCGTCCAGACCGGATGGCGCATTGTCGATGAACTCCGTAATCAAATCATTGATGTCGAACCTTGGCATAAAGTTCCCGAACTCACCTTAGAGAGTTGGTTAAGGTATAAACCCATCAAAACCAGTAGCTTATTAGTCACAAAGAATTCCCTAGAAAAGGCGGGGGGTTTTGATAGGGAGTTGCGACAATCCCACGATGTCGATTTAGTCTTGCGTTTAGCCTTGATGGGGTGTGAGGCGACTTGGTGGCCGCGGGTTGCCGTGGGTTATCGTCGGTATGGGGGGAACACCACCAGAAACGCGAAAACTCAGGCTGATTGTGTAGTGAGGGTACTAGATAAGTTTTTTGCTCATCAAGATTTACCCCAGTCCATCCGAGCGATCGAGAGTTCTGTGCGCTATCATACTCTGGTATGGCTGGCTTGGTATCACTATGATAAGGGCTTGTATGCGGACATGGCTGATTTTTTAAATCGCTCTTGGGAATATACCCCTTACTATCGAATGGAGACTATTGCCGACTGGGTGGGGTGCTTTAAAAAGTTTTCCGTGCAGAATGGTCAGAGTTGGGATATTGGTTTTTTGACAGATTTACCAGATTGGCAGAATTTGATTAGTAAGACTGTGGTAGACTGATATTTTAGTAATAATTAATAACGCTGGTATGAGTGCGGGTGAGTTACTGAGACAGGCGAATCAGTTGAAACGGTCTGGGAGGTTGGATGAGGCGATCGCATTACATCACAGCCCGCCTACCACTACCCTAGCAGGATTACTGAAATCCAGGGAAATGGGGATGGCGATCGCTTTTTGAAAACCATCCACCGCCTCTTCTAGCTGACGGCTCGGCAGCAGTTGATTACCCCTCACTAAATCCCTGACTCCCCAGAATCAAGTCTATATAGACCGGTTGGATTCACCCAGGGATTATACCATCATCAGGATATTCTGGCGAAGGATTTGAATCAACCCACAATCAACTACACTTGTCAAGTACGGATAACCGAATGCTTTATTCCGGCAAACCGAATGCCGCTGGCTCTAGGTAATGCGATCGCCGCCCTCCGTATGGGAGCTAAACTTCCCAATCTTCTATTCTCAACTCCGAGACTCGCTCAAATTCTCTTGTATTATGAGTGACCAATATTAAATGATTGACAATGGCTCGCGCCGCCATCAGCAAATCATAGGGGCCGATTGGCGTTCCCAAACTTGCCAAGTTGTTTCTGATTTCTCCCGCCTTTTTGGCGGCTCTATCATCCCCAGGTAAGGAGACAAAAAAATCTAAAAATTCTTGTTGCCTTGCCAAGTTTGGCGGCGGATTTCCACTCCGCATCGCCCCATAAAATAACTCAAATTTCACCACGGAACAAACGGCGATATCTGTCGGATCGATCGCTTCTAATTTGTTCGGTGAGAAGTTGCGATCGCCGATTCAAATAGATGGCGACAACGTTGGTATCTAGTAAATACAGCACTTGAATTTATCGAGTTGCGAACAGTTCTTCGGGCGGATCGTCCAATTCCGCAGAGACTCCTTCTTCATCGATGATGATGGGAGCATCCGCACAACTGCCCCAAGTTTTTTCAAAGAAATCTGACAGCCATTTGGGGTGTTTGGTTGCTTTCTCTTGCCGTGGGGGTGTCGTCGCTTGGAATAGGACCAAGACCTCGAGTTCGGTGTTCTTGACTTCGGAGGGCATCTGCACTTTTAAGATGCCATCTTCTCCGATATGGGTCGCCAAACGAATGTTTTGCATGGGGGGCGATCGGCATTTGATGGGCTATGATGCTTTGATTGTATCACCAACGCTTGTAGCACAGGCATCTTGCCTGTATAATCGGGAGCGTCGCTCCCATCCCGTCAACCCCCAGCGCTTATGACCCCATCGGAATTGCTGACGACACCTGTTGTTGCGATCGCATTCCCGTACCCCGACACGACGCGGAAGGTGTTTGATGTGATGTGGCGGGTGCAGCGGTCCCCACAGAAGCGCGATCGCACCGGATATTGACTCCTGTAACTCAGTCGGCGCTCTTATACATATTTTGAAAAAATTGTCAAGTGCGGATAACCGAATACGTGGTTCCGGCCAACCGAATCGCGAGGGGGGCGAGGCGATCGCGCTAGG
>NZ_JBIMLI010000246.1:0-3684 GCF_051859755.1 Limnospira sp. | reverse complement strand
TCACCGAGGATTATGAATCAGACCCATAGATAACCGGATAGGCGATCGCTCATAGGTTTACCTATAGGTCTAGTCCACGGAAAGGCGGTCTGATATCTTTGTACATTGATTACTTAGCGGGTTCCCCCCTACGGCTACCTACGGCTATCGTGTTGGCTTTGAAACATACCCTCCCCCCATAACCGGAATAAGCACTATTGGGGAAGTGACCGATGTGATAGCGGTCAAGGGTGAGGTACGAACCGATAGGCTTGCCATTGACGGGTATCACAAGGGAACTACCCTATCAGCGTCCGGTTATGGGGGTGATATGGATATTTGACAGATTGATTAAGTTGTGCTTATTGATTAACCCGTCAATAATTAAGATTTGCTGCTAAGGGATATGCACCAATTGTCCCGTGTGCTAAGACTGAATGGAGTGCATTTTGAATGTAACGGTGCGGTGCGACTATCGGGTTAAGTGAATTCCGATAATCGCAGTCAGGATAAGAGATTGCTTCAAAAGCCGATGGCGGGATTTGAACCCGCGACCGCTCGATTACGAATCGAGTGCTCTACCACTGAGCTACATCGGCACAGTCGCCCATTATAACATATAATTGAGCGATCGCCAGCCAAAAACTTGTCAACGCTGATTATACAGGATCAGGAGTCGAGGCAGTTGCGCCCGAGTAAACCACACCCCGCTGCATATCCAAAGTAAGAATCACCCCATCACGAATCACCTGGGTAGCATTTTTCACCCCAACAATCACCGGAACCCCGAGGCGCAAACCAATAACCGCCGCATGGCTAGTCAAACTATCAGCTTCCGTCACCACACCAGCCGCCTTACGCATAACCTCCACAAAATCCGCATTAGTTTGGGAAACCACCAAAATTTCTCCAGGGTTAAAATCACCCACCTGAGAAGGCTGGTTAACCACACGAGCGCGACCAGTAAAAGTTCCCTGACCGATAGCAGTTCCCTTACCGAGGACCGCCGTCACCACTTCCACCTTAACCAAATCCGTAGAACCCGCGACCCCCTGCAAAGTCCCAGCAGTAGTCACCACCAAATCCCCATCAGCGACAAAATCATTTTCCCGCGCCACATTAACCGCCGATTGGAAAGTCTGATCCGTAGAAGGTAAATCCAAAACCAAAAGCGGTTTAACCCCCCAAACCAAACTCAACTGACGCGCCACCTCCACATGGGGAGTAATCGCCAAAATCGGAGTTTGGGGTCGAAACTTCGAGACATTGCGAGCCGTAGCGCCAGTTTTAGTCAAAGTCATAATCGCCGCCGCATCTAACTGAATCGCAATTTGACTAACAGCCTGACTAATCGCATTAGGAATAGATCGCCCCGTATCCTCCACCTTGAGAACATTACGAGTAATCCCATCTCGTTCAATCCTGTTAGCAATTCTAGCCATAGTCGCCACCGCTTCCACCGGAAACTGACCCACAGCCGTTTCATTAGACAGCATCACCGCATCAGTACCATCAAGAATAGCATTAGCCACATCAGAAATTTCCGCCCTAGTCGGACGAGGATTGCTCACCATACTATCAAGCATCTGAGTAGCAGTAATCACCGGAATTCCCATGCGGTTAGCCGTCACAATCAAGCGTTTTTGCAAAAGTGGCACATCTTCAGCAGGTAACTCCACCCCCAAATCACCCCGCGCCACCATCACACCATTACACAGAGCTAAAATCTCCTCCATTTGTTCGATCGCCTCATGTTTTTCTATTTTGGCGATCACGGGAACATCCTTACCCGCACTAGCAATCAATTCTTTAATTTCCAAGACATCCTGGGGATTGCGGACAAAACTGAGAGCCACCCAATCGACCCCCTGATCTAAGCCAAACATCAAATCGCGCCGGTCTTTGTCCGTCATAGCTTTAATGGAGAGATAGACCCCCGGAAAATTAACCCCTTTACTATTGGAGAGGACACCACCGACGACTACCCGACAGTGTAGATCTCCCTTGTCTCGGTCTACTTTTTCCACCAGCATCTCCACCTTACCATCATCCAAAAGGATCGTCGCGCCATCGGGGACCTCATCAGCGAGAGGTTCGTAGGTAACAGAGGAGATCTCATGAGTTCCAGGAAGGTGACGGCTGGTGAGGATAAAATGATCATCTCGGTTCAATCTGATCGACCCCTGCTCGAATTTTCCTAAGCGAATCTTGGGTCCTTGTAAATCCTGAAGAATACCTACAGGCTTATTCAATTCAAAGGATACCTGACGAATCAAACGAATGCTGCGCTGGTGGTCTTCATGGCTACCGTGGGAAAAATTCAAGCGCAAAGTCGTGGCTCCCGCTTCAATCAACGCCTTGAGTACATCAGGTTTTTGGGTCGCAGGTCCAATGGTGGCCACAATTTTGGTTCTATGTATTAAGTTTGGCGATCGCATAACGTTAACTCAGTCCCAGGCGTTGATAGTTGTTAGTTTGGCGCACAAAATAGGTGTGCGGCTAGAATAACTTTTAAGAAAATTTAACCATGATCGTGACATATTTATCGCAAAACCCCCCTAGAATCTGACTGCGAGAGTATATGAATCGGTCCTAGCGCCGGACAGGCTAGGTCTAGGTAGCGCCTGCTCTAGGCTCGTTATTTGCCCGCGCGAACCTCCCTTCTCCCCCTGTGGTGTCTATTGATAAAAATGACCGTTTCGCGCCTCTAGTGGTGCTTTCTGACCGGGATTCAACCCTTAACTATGGGGAACCCGTGAGTTACTGTAGGGGCCTCACCCAGAGATAAATCTTGTTTTGGGCATCTCTCCAAGTACAATTGTAGTATGTTTGTCCCTGTGAAACAGAACACCACCATCTCTGACGGAAAAAATCGGTTTCACCGTAGTTTCACCGAACGGACAAAGAAGATTAGCCCCGGAAACTTAATGATTGGTAAAATTCGAGACAATGAAGCTCAATTTAGGCATTTATGCAGTAATCTGGTTAATGAGTAGCTACGTCTTGTTAGCGACTCCGGCGCAGTCGCAGCGTCCATCACCCTGTTCTAATGATAACCAAGAACGACCCTCCCAACGTCGCCGCCAAATTATTAACCGTGAATATGGTTTGCGCTTTGATATTCCGGCTAATTATTACACGGAACTACGAAGTGAGACGGGACATAGACAACAGTTATCTATTGCGGTTCGTAACCCTACTGATGTCGAGTTTTTGGAATGTGCAAGAAGGGAAGGAATGAGAGGCTATGGACACCAAGTTTCCGACGTGAGAGTTACGATTGAACCACGTCCTAGCAATATCAGTAATGTTCGTGATATTTTACGCGATGCGGCTGGAGGCGGTTACAGCCAGATTTTAGAGTCTAATTTTGGGACTATTGCGGGACAGGATGCGGTAATTTATACAGTGCAAACGAGTTATCCTGAGCGTTATCGGTATGCGCGGCTAATCCATCCTAATGGACGATATATCATTAGTATTGCGGCGGGTGATTATGGGGAAAGAATAGATGTGATTGATTTACAGGTGATGAACCTGATCATGTCTACGATGAGGATAGATTAGCAACTATACAGTAGGTAAAACCCAACACGATGCTTTTAATGAGTAGGATAAAATGAGAAAGGCGATCGCCCAATTTGAGTAGGTTGGGTGGAGGTACGAAACCCAACGCCAGCATCTGTAAATGATGTTGGGTTTCAC
>NZ_JBIMLI010000245.1:0-3735 GCF_051859755.1 Limnospira sp. | reverse complement strand
TGTTACCTTAACGGGTAATAGTGCTATCGTCGCATTGTCAGGCAATAGCCGGATAAATGTCGCGTAAATGTATCAGCCTAAAAGCGCAATCGCCATAAACTTTGCCAGTTATGAACCATTTAGTCTATCCAGGGTCAAAGCGCGGGTTACTCATCCGCCTAGCCTCAGTATTATTAGTAATATTATTAGCCCTAGGCTTATGGGGTTGTGGTGTCGCCCAATCTGCCGACAGACCCTCCCGCCTAGTTATTCCCACCCCTAGCGGTCCGAGTACGTTTAACTATCCGCTAAATGAATCCGCCTATAGCGTTTTTGGCTATATTTATAGTCCCGTCATCGAAGAACACCCCGTTACCGGAGAACTCCAACCAGGTCTAGCAGAGTCTTGGGAAATTGCCCCAAATGGTCAAAGGATTATCATCACCCTGCGATCGGGTTTAAAATGGTCTGACGGTGAACCCATGACCGTAGATGATGTGATTTTCACCTACAACGAGATCTATTTCAATGACCAAATCCCCAGCAGCTTTAAAGATATTCTCAGAGTAGGACGCGATCGCACCCTACCCACCGTTAAAAAACTCGATGATCGGCGGGTCGAATTTTCCGTCCCCGAACCCTTCGCCCCTTTCCTCCGATATGCAGGCGGTTTACCAATTTTACCCGCCCATGTTTTGGCTGACTCCGTTCGGAATTTCGACTCTCAAGGAAATCTCCTATTTTTGAGTACCTGGGGAACCAATACCGACCCCCAGGAAATTGTTGGTAATGGTATGTACCGCATCAGAAGCTATAACCCCAATCAACGGGTTATCCTAGAACGTAACCCCTACTATTGGCGGGAAGACTCACAGGGGAACCCCCAACCCTATATAGAGCAAATAGTGTGGCAAATTATCGAGAGTAGCGATACCCAACTACTCAATTTTAGGTCTGGTTCCCTCGATACCCTAGATGTTCAACCAGAAGCATTCCCCCTGCTGAAACCTGAAGAAACCAGAGGGCAATATACCATCTACAGTCCTGGCCCGGATACCGGAACTGTGTTTATGTCTTTTAATCTTAATCAGGGCAAAAATGCCGACGGTAGACCTTTTGTGGAACCCTATAAATCCCGATGGTTTAATAATCTAGCCTTTCGTCAAGCAGTATATTATAGCATAAATAGAGAGGTGATGAAAAATAATATTTTTTTAGGATTGGGTGAGTTACAACATTCGCCGTTCCCGGTGCAAAGTCCTTTTTATCTATCTCCAGAACAGGGATTAAGAACCTATAGCTATAACCCGGAAAATGCTAGGGAATTATTGCGAGAGGCGGGTTTTTCCTATGATGATAATGGCAATTTAATCGATGACGAAGGTAATCAAGTCCGGTTGACGTTGTTGGTGGCGGCGGGTCGAAAAGTTCGGGAACAAATGGCGACCCAAATTGCTCAAGATTTATCCAGAATTGGCATCCGAGTGGATCCGCTATTTTTGAGTTTTAATACTTATGTAAATAGGTTGTCTAAGACTCGCAATTGGGAGGCTTTTTTGGGTGGATTTACTGGGGGAGTTTTAGAGCCCCATGGTGGCTATAATATTTGGTCTGTTAATGGTCGTCTCCATACGTTTAATCAAGGTCAGCAACCGGGAGAACCTGAAATAGAAGGTTGGGTGGTATCAGACTGGGAGCAAAAAATTGATGATTTATATGTGCAGGCTTCCCAGGAACTAGATAATGATAAACGTAGGGAACTTTATGGAGAAGCCCAGAAGATTATTGCGGAAAATTTGCCGTTTCTGTATATGGTTAATCCTTTGGTATTCGATGCCATACGCGATCGCATAGAAGGCATTAACTATACACCCATCGGCAGAGGGTTCTGGAATTTATACGAGTTAAAAATTCGCGAATAGGGATAAATAAACGGTATCCTCAGATAACCCGTATTCAGGAAATTGTCAATGACACCGGAAGCCTTAAAACAGCTATTAGAATATGTCGCACAAGGCTATTTATCCCCCAGAGAAGCCCTGAACAAAATGCGATATTTTGATTTTGAGACGGTCGGAAATTATGCCAAAATAGATAATCACCGACAACTGAGAACCGGATTTCCCGAAGTGATTTGGGGACCGGGAAAAACCCCAGAGCAAATCCGAGAAATAATGCAGACTATGCAGGGACGAAATCCGGTAGTGATGGCGACCCGAATTGAGCCGGAAGTTTATGAAGAACTGCGGCGGGAAATGCCAGATTTAGAATATTATCGAGAAGCTAAGATTTGTGCCTTAGATAGGCGTTATCGGTCTGCTGAACCGCAATCTGTGGGTGTAATAGGAATTTTAACCGCCGGAACTGCTGATATATCTGTGGCGGAGGAAGCAGCGGTCACCGCCAGCTTATCAGGGTTTCAGGTAAAGCGACTGTGGGATGTGGGGGTAGCAGGAATTCACCGACTATTAGGAAACTGGCATTTAATCTCGGATGCTGATGTTTTAATTGTAGTAGCGGGGATGGAAGGAGCTTTACCCAGTGTCGTGGCTGGTTTAGCTGATTGTCCAGTAATTGCTGTCCCCACCAGTATTGGCTATGGTGCAAGTTTTAATGGGTTAGCACCCCTATTAACTATGCTGAATTCCTGTGCGGCGGGTGTAGGAGTAGTCAATATAGATAACGGATTTGGCGCGGCTATCTTGGCTGGCCAAATCCTGCGAGTGGGAGAGCGATTAAACAGAAAAATGGATCAAGACTGAGACAAGTTTTTGCACAAAAACAGTCGCCTCGGCTGACCCAAAAACACAGAGTCCCAACTCCAATCTATCTGGGCTATGCGATAGCCCACTTGATGATACAGTTGTCGTGCTTGGGAATTATTTTCCAGAACATGAAGGTACAAATCAGAGAAACCCCATTTCATGGCGACTTGTTCGCAACCAATCAGGAGTTCCCTGGCTACACCCTGGCGGCGGGCTGTGGGATGAACAGCTAAATTAGAAATATATGGATAGCGATCGCCAATTGACCAGGGATTGTGCGATCTTAACGCCATTTCTACGGTTCCTACCAAATGTTCTGGGACATTTAGAGGTATATTACCTAATTTATGAGGAGAATCTGCGATCGCAGCCACTAGACAGGTATAATACCCCGAGCTAGTAGCCAAGCGATTACGCAAATCCTCGTAAATGCCCAGGCGAAAAATAGGATACATCAAGCCACCGAGTCCCTGTCGAGTATGAAAACTCTCAGCGAGGATCTCCGTTAATCGGGTAACATCAGCCCGTAGGGCTGCCCTAATTTTTAGGGGATACCCGTGTGAGGCACCACCGGAACCTTCTCGTTTGTAAGTTGTTGAGGTCAAGAAGAACGGCTCCACGATTCCAAGCCAACTTCTTTACACTGTACCATTACTCCATTGGCATCGGATCAATTAACAAGGCGGGTGAGCGGACTAGGGTGGCCCATTATAGCTTTTGACACTCCTCGCCCTGAAGTGCGAGGATTCTTGAGCTAACAATTGCCCTTTCAGGTTTTACCCCTATTTAGGTCTTAAACTGTTATGTCTGAACCGAGCTTGCTAGAAGATTAGGTAGGGGTCGAGAGGGAAGTCGCCTTCCCCCACTCCCATTCAAAACCGTGCTTGATACTTTCGCATCACACGGCTCCTGATGTATAGCACAAGACAGAACACTTAGGACGTATAATGGAGAGGACGAGATGACTAAGAAGACCAAAAATGCCAGCCCC
>NZ_JBIMLI010000244.1:0-3816 GCF_051859755.1 Limnospira sp. | reverse complement strand
CCGACAGTCCCGGACGAAGCCAGAAATAAACGTCAATATCCGGCTATGTCCGGTTTTGTTTAAGTTTTATAGAGCAGTCCACCTGATGAACTATCAATAGGGGGGATGAGGAACTTTCGGGTTAAACTTTAATCATCTGCCTTTGTGTGAGGGGAGGAAATGTCTAAAAAAATGATGACAATCAGCCCCCACCAGGTCAGCTAGAGCGGTATCTTTAGAGCAGTTACTCAACATATGAGATCTTTAAGGGTTGTTTCCTCAATTGGGGATCTCGTGTAAATTTAGTTGACCCTGTGCTTTAGGGTACAAGGCCTGTCTATCCGGGGACTGGTTACAGTCTGGGTAATGCAGGCAGTAAATATCAAAATGTCAATGGTGACGTTTTGTGGCAGTTTTATGGAGCAGAGTGAGCCGTGAATACACTGTTTAGCAAACTTAGAGATTTCGTAGGACTCAATGAGTCAGTTGAGTACGATTACGAATACGATGAAATGGAAGGGGAACAATACCAGAATATGTATCAAGCCCCTCAACCACAGGCTGCTCCTCTCATGTCAGAGGAAGAACGTCGTGGGTCTCGTCGCCCCCGTGAACGTGCTGTGGCGGCGGTCGGAGGTGGTAATATGACATCTGAATCAGTAACAATGGGTTCAACAGGAATGAATAATGTAATTGGAATGCCAGGAGCGATCAACGGAATTTCGGAAGTGATGGTTATGGAACCTCGCACTTTTGAAGAAATGCCGGCCGCTATCCGCGCCCTGAAGGAACGCAAGTCTGTAGTTCTGAATTTGACGATGATGGACCCAGACCAAGCTCAGAGAGCGGTAGATTTCGTGGCTGGTGGCACTTATGCCCTCGATGGTCATCAAGAACGCATTGGAGAAAGCATCTTTCTGTTTGCTCCTAGTTGTGTTCAGGTTAGAACTCAAGGTGGGGTGGCTAATGAGGTTCCCGGTGTGCGTCCCCGCGTGAGTTCTAGTCCTTCCTCGGCTTGGCAACCAGAAAAGGTCCAGGCGATGCAGTAGTTGCGGGTGATGCAGATACGATGGGACAAGGGGAGATGTTTGGCAGGTGATAGTTATGCTTCTCCCCTAATCCTTAGCCCAAATTTTGAGATAATGGACGGATGAGTGAGTTTAAATTGGGATTGATTGGTGGCGGGGTCATGGGAGAGGCTTTGCTGTCGGGTCTGTTGGCGAAGCAGATTTATGCCCCGGGAATGGTGATGGTTAGTGACCCTTCTGGCGATCGCCGTGAGTTTCTGTCTGACAAATATGGGGTAGGGGTAACATCTGATAATCGGGAAGTGGCGAAAGCTACTGAGGTGCTGTTGCTGGCTGTCAAGCCTCAGATTTTTGGCTGGGTGGCTGACGATTTAAAAGGACTGCTAAAGCCGGGTACTATCATCATATCTATTTTGGCAGGTGTTACCCTGTTTAAGTTGGAGAGGGTTTTTTCAGACTCTCCAGTGATTAGGGTGATGCCAAATACTCCCGCTACAGTAGGAGCCGGAGTTAGCGCTTTGGCTGCTGGTAGTTCCGTGGAACCTGCACAGATTAAACGCGCTACGGAGATTTTAGCAGCAGTTGGGGATGTGGTGGAAGTTCCAGAATATTTGATGGATGCGGTAACGGGTTTATCGGGTTCTGGTCCTGGATATGTGGCGATTATGATTGAGGCTTTGACTGATGGAGGAGTGGCGGCTGGACTTCCTAGAGCGATCGCCTCAAAGTTGGCTCTGGATACCGTTTGGGGAACCGCTCAACTCTTGCGGGAATCTCAATTACACCCAGCCGAATTAAAGGATCGCGTCACCAGTCCAGGGGGTACAACTATTGCGGGAATTGCGGAACTAGAGGCGGCGGGTTTTCGCTCGGCTTTAATTAAGGCGGTGAAAGCGGCTGGCGATCGCTCCCGGGAATTAGGGAATTAGGGGGTAGGGTCTGCTGAGAGTTTTTGACCAATGCGGGGTTCTGTACCCTGCAAAATCCGCTCGATATTGCTACGATGTCGCCAAATCACATAAGTTCCGGCGGCGATCACAAAAATTTGGTAGGGGAGGGGTTGTCCGGTGATAATCATTAAAGCCGCGATGGTGATAGCCCCAGCAATAGAACTTAAAGATACAATCCGGGAAACAGCTAAAACCACCCCAAATACAATCAATGTAGCCAAAGCCAGCAGCCAATTGAGAGCAAATAAGATCCCCAAACTGGTAGCCACAGATTTACCGCCCTTAAAGCCTATCCATATAGACATTGTATGCCCGAATACGGCGATTAAGCCAGATAATGTGGCTATCGAGTAAGCCAAAACTTGAGGGGAGTCAATCCCAGCCATAGTAGCAATTTGGCGGGTTTCATTGAGGGAATACACCCAGAAAACCATAGCAATAGCAGCGACACCCTTCAAAATATCGACTGCTAAAACCATGATCGCTGGCAGTTTACCACAGGTTCTTAATACATTAGTTGCGCCAGTTGAACCAGAACCCTCCGCCCGGATATCAATACCATAGAACCAAAGGGCGATCGCATATCCAGTAGGAATTGAGCCCAGCAGATAAGCCACCACCAACACCACCCCATTGAGAATGAACCAATTAACCATATTTAATCAAATTTCCTGCATCCATCGACAATTTGCAAACCGAATCCGACTAGCCTATATCAACTGCCCTCAAAACCTATCGAAGGATGACTGAGCCGCCGCCTGTGGGTCAGGAGCAAAAGCCAACCAGAGGGGAAACTGGAGCAACGAGAGGCTAATTTTGTCCTCTGTATCATCAATAATAATAAACGGAAGCCGACCATCATTAACCAACCTGTCCGCTTTTTGAGCCAATAACTCTGGGTCTTCAAATAATCCCAACCCTCGCTCAGGTCCAAAATCACGGCGGTCAATTCCTAAGCAGTCTTGAAGTCCCCGCCGCCACTCTCCCAGGCGTTCTGGACTATTCGCCAAAACCAAAGTCCCCAAACGTCTGTCATAGAGACTTCTGAGAATAGATATAGTCGCCGAAGCCACCAGAATATTTTGCAGACGGCTTCCCATAGTCCGCAACGCACCGCGTCCACCTTGGTTAAAGAACCAATTAGAAACCTGTTTAGCGTGGATAGGCTCAAAAGTGCGGCGGAACTGCCAAGGGGGGCCATAATAGTCAGGATTAGTGCGGTATTGGTCAATAATCCGACGAATTTGTTTGGTT
This sequence comes from Limnospira sp., assembly GCF_051859755.1. NCBI lineage: Bacteria > Bacillati > Cyanobacteriota > Cyanophyceae > Oscillatoriales > Sirenicapillariaceae > Limnospira > Limnospira sp. The sequence goes on along the minus strand of NZ_JBIMLI010000244.1, from coordinate 605 downwards.
TGTTCAGCAAAAGCCGACTTCGTAAATTGAGTATTAGGGTCAGGTTCAGCCACGGACTCCGCCGACTGACCTGCGGGAGTGGAACTAGCAGCAGGGGGAGTGATGGGTTCTTCTGGGATTAACTCAAGCTGTTCTGCGGTAGCCGCCAGGTCTTGAAGACTACCAACCAAATAATCTTTAAAACCTTGGACTCGGATAGCCAAATCCTGAGAAACCCCTGCAAAAGTAGTTCGCATTTCTTGCTCAATGCGTTCTCGGCGACGTTCGAGTTTTTCTACTTCCACCTGTAGAGTCTGTCGCCTCGCCTCCAACTGGCTGAGGGCTTCAGAAACCAGGTTTCCCATAGATTGAGTGAGGGCGGTTTGTTCCTGCTGTAATTTTGCCTTAGTTATCTGAAGTTGGGCAATTTCCTGCCTCAAATCTTCAGCCTGACGCTTGAGGTAATCTATAGGCTCGTCGGGGGACTGAGAGCCTGTGGTTAAATTAGGTTCAAGTGGTGATGATTCAGGTTGAGAATTCAATGGTTGTACTGCTCTATAAAACTTAAACAAAACCGGACATAGCCGGATATTGATGTTTATTTCTTGCTTCGTCCGGGACTGTCG
>NZ_JBIMLI010000243.1:0-3898 GCF_051859755.1 Limnospira sp. | reverse complement strand
CGTCACAGGGATAACCTATCGGGTCAACGGCCAATTTTGTTCATCTGACGCACCGCCCCTATCGTGGTCAAGAAACCGGGTTTCTAAGCAAACGGTGGGGTGGGAGAACTAACAGCAGAACCCGCCTCTACAATTAATAATTATCACCCTCGTAGGGCGCGTCACAGGGATAACCTATCGGGTCAACGGCCAATTTTGTTCATCTGACCCACCGCCTTTAGCCGGAGAAATTCGCCCAATTGTTCGGTAAAATAAATTACCATATTAATCAAAACCGGAAAGACAATTAGGTATAAAGCATGACCGCAACCACATCAAAACCCGTTTCCGCCATTCCCGAATTTTGTCAGGGCATCCAGTATTTTAGCGAAACATTCCCCAGATTAGAAACTTACGGTCAGAAGCCAGCCATAGCTGAGGGGAAAGTGGCTATTTCCGACCCTAAAGACCCCGTAGCAGTATATCAAACCCTGCTGTACGCGGACGCGCTGCGGTACTTAATTCTACAGGTAACAGGTAGTAAAGCATCAGGACACCCAGGGGGTTTCGCCAGCCAAGCGGAAGCCTATGCAGCCTTAGTCATGCTGGGTTATAAAAATATTATTACGGAAGTGGGACACCATGCGCCAGGCTTCTATAGCGCGGTTTTCCTCGATCGCTCCTTAGAAGACATGGAAATCTACACCGTGCAACAACTGCGCGATCGCTTCCGGGAAATGCACGGACTGCTGGGGCATCTTTCCGGTTATATTCCCGGTCTACTGAACCCCGCCGGACCCCTAGGACAAGGTCAGCATTTCGCCATGGCCGCCGCCCTCTTACACAGGGACAAACTCTTCCCCTTCACCCTAGGTGATGGTGGTATGGGAGAGCCTTACCCCATGAGCAGCATGGCGCATTTTAACACAGCCTATCCTAATGTAACCAACTTCCTGCCCATATTAGTTTGGAATGGCTACAGCCAGGAACATCACAGCATGGTCTCCACTAAAACTAATGAGGAAATGATCGCCTATTGGAAAGGTAACGGCTTCAAAGAAGTCTTGCTAGTCGATGCTAAAGACTTCGACGACCAAAACCAACCCGGAGATTATGTTGATAGTACCGCTTTTTCCATTGATCGGCGCATGGCTTTCACCCAGGCGGTGATGGAAACAGTAGACAAAGCGGCAAAATCCGCCCTAAATGGTACATTGACCGTATTTATTATTAAACAACTCAAAGGGGCCGGTGTTCATGCCCGGGGTGCGAAATCCCATAATCTCTATCCCGGAGATACCCTCGACAGTCCCCATATTATTAAGGCCCTCCAGGAGCGATCGCTACCAGTAGCCGCTTGGGAGTTGGTGCGTAAAAACATTGAACGAGCAGGCGGTGGTCCCGCTTCTAAGACAGTCGTAACTGAGTTTGAGTACCCGATCGCCGATTTGGGTACACTCCCCTTAGAAGAATATACAGTCGGCGGTGATCCGAAAGTCGCAACTACCGCTATGGGGGCGATCGTTGGTCATGTTGGCCAAAAAGACCCCCATTTTCTCGTCACCAACGCCGATGGTAACGCCGCTTCCGGTATTAACAACATTAACCAAGCCCTGAAAATTATTCACCCTACCCCTGATGATACCTATTTCCAGGGACCCAATGGACAGGTTTATGAGCCACTCAGTGAAGACGCTTGCGCCGGAATGGCTGCAGGTTTAGCCTTAATGGGCGCACGGACCCTGTGGTGTTCCTACGAGTCTTTTGCTATTAATGGTTTACCAATTTGGCAAACTGTCACCCAGGCTATGGCTGAGTTGCGCCACCTCACCCCCTCCACCATTACCTTATTTACCGCCGGCGCTTTGGAACAGGGACGCAACGGCTGGACTCACCAACGCCCGGAAATTGAGGCTTATTTTGCCGCTATGTTACGCAACGGTAATGTTTTCGCTCTGTTTCCCCCAGATGCTAATAGTATCCAGGTCTGTTATCAATGGGCACTCAATACTAAAAATAAGGGCATTACTATTACTGCTAGTAAGTCTCCTTTACCGATTCGTACTACCTTTGAACAAACCCGCCAAGGCTTGCGAGATGGAGCCGTGATTTTGGAAGAAGTCAAAGGTGATAAAACTGTCGTTTTTGCTGTCATTGGAGATATGACTTTAATCCCCGTTTTTGAGGCGGCGGCTTACCTGGAAACTGAGGGAATTGGTACTCGCATTGTCTCCGTGATTAACCCCCGCCGTTTGTATCGTCCTACTGATGTCGCTTGGGATACTTGTTCCGAACCTGATGGCGATTTTATCAGTGATGAACTCTTCGATAATTTGTTTGGTGGGGATGCTTTGATTGGGGTGACAGGCGGCGCTAGTTTGATGCTGGAACCGATTATGTTGCGTAGTAGTGTCCGCCGCGATACTTTCGCCTGGAAACGGGGAGAAACTACTTCTAGTGCGGGTCAGTTGATGGCTTTTAATGGCTTGACTGCTGAGACTTTGACTAAAAGAGCGATCGAGTTAATCCACTAGGTTTAACTGGTTTTCCCTGCGTGTCCGTTGGGGGGGGAGGAGTATTCCCGTTTTCCGTCATTCTCCCCGACCCCCCCCTACTTCTTCCTACTTCTTCCTAGGACTCGACACCCTTCAAGCTCTGATTGGTGTCACAATATAATCTTGATGTAATCTGCAATTATGCCTTATGTATCTAACTTGGTTGGACAGTAACTCTTGGTTAGTGGAGATGGCTGGTAAGTCTATCCTGGTTGACCCTTGGTTGGTGGGGTCTTTGGTGTTTGGTAATTTACCCTGGTTATTTAAAGGGGAAAAACAGAAAACTCGCCCCATTCCCGATCGCATTGATGCTATCCTTCTGTCTCAGGGGTTGGAAGATCATGCTCATATTCCTACCTTAAAAATACTCGATAAAAATATTCCCGTCGTCGCTTCCCCTAATGCGGCTAAGGTGGTGCGAGAATTGGGTTATACTCAGGTTCATTCTTTGAATCATGGGGAGACTTTTAAACTGGGCGCGAGCCTCGAAATTAGGGCGGTTCCCGGTTTCCCTATTGGTCCGACTTTGGTGGAAAATGGCTATGTTATCTCTGATACTACTACTCACCACAGTCTCTATTATGAACCCCACGGCTATCATTCCCCCACTTTGAAAGAATTGGCTCCCATTGATGTCGTAATTACTCCTATTATGGATTTGGCTTTACCCTTGATAGGTCCCATTATTCGCGGCACAAAATCCGCCCTAGAGTTAACCAAAATGGTACAGCCACAGGTGATATTACCAACCGCCGCCGCTGGTGATGTCTCCTATGAGGGATTATTAGTTGCCGCTTTAAAGGTAGTCGGAAACCTAGAAGATTTTCGCTCTCTCATCGCTCGCAATAACCTGAAAACTCGCGTGCTTAATCCGCAGGCGGGTGAACGTTTTGCTATTGATTTATAGTTGGCTTTCCATAGAGGCGATCGCATTTTTCCCCAGCCGGGAATTTCGGAAAAGTAAACCTAGGTGGCAAAAAAAAATTTTCTGGGCGCGCCCCCGCGCTTTTTTTTCAGAAAACCCTATCTTTTTCAGGGAGTCCGTGCTACAGTATAAGATAATGGCGATAGTTGCGAAAATATTATTTTGGCTCACATCTAATTATGTGATATACTCCTATCATAGCCGACTAGCGCCGCCGTGTCAACCCCCTTTTCACTACTTTTTGATATACTAGATCACACTGGTAGCAATTTTCGTGGCGAGAATGCCAGCTTGTTCGATCATAAATACCCTTGCATCCGGGCTAGGGTCATCAGTGTAAATTGCAAATATAAAATATCTATGTCTGCTCTATAAAACTTAAACAAAACCGGACATAGCCGGATATTGATGTTTATTTCTGGCTTCGTCCGGGACTGTC
>NZ_JBIMLI010000242.1:0-3938 GCF_051859755.1 Limnospira sp. | reverse complement strand
GGCATCCTGGGATAACACCCTGAAACTGTGGGATTTGGAGACGGGGACGGAACTGGCTACCCTCACCGGGCATAGTAGCTCGGTAACAGCAGTAGCGATCGCCCCGGACGGGAAACGAGCCGTCTCGGCATCGGATGATAACACCCTGAAACTGTGGGATTTGGAGACGGGGAAAGAGTTAGCCACCTTTACCGGGGAGGCTCGGATGCTTTCCTGTGCGATCGCACCGGATGGGGTAACGGTGGCGGCGGGGGATGAGGCGGGGGTGGTGCATTTTCTGCGGTTGGAGGGGGTGTGAGAAACCGGATTTCTCTAATCAGCTTCGGGAAAAAGGTGCGGTTCGCAGCAACCCGGTTTCTAGGCTGTGGGTTGCTGAGTGAGGTGTTAACAGATCGGCTAAAATCCTGATTAGATAGCCATTAGAGACAAACGATGAAGATTAAAGCAATGATTTGGCCAGAAGATGAAGTCCAGGTTCAGTACCCGCCCTTCCCAATTGTCACACCTGGGCATCGAGCTATGAAGAGTTGTTAGAAATGCTTGCAGATGCAGTTCTTTCTTTGGCTGGAAGTGGCGAGTGAACAACAGGAAGTCACCCCAGAAAAACAGTTCATTGAGTTATCTTTATGAAATCGATTTCTGGTAAAGCACTCTGTAAAATTGTGGAACAACAGGGTTGGCAGCTAAAACGAATCACAGGCAGCCATCATCTCTATACGATCGGTTAGGGGGGCAAGAAACGCTATCTCTCTGCCTCCCAATCTTCCCACTGTAAACCCTCTACTCGACTAAATTCACGGACATTGTGGGTTACTAGGGTGAGATGATGTGCCAGGGCGATCGCCGCAATTTGTAAGTCATAAGACCCGATAGGAGTCCCCTTAAATTCCAATTGCGATCGGATTATGCCAAATAAATTTGCCGCCACATCATCAAAGGGAAGAGAGATAAATTGCGAGAGAAATTCTGTCTGTAACCTGAGATTTTTTTCGGGATTGGCACTTTTCATAGAACCGTAAAAAAGCTCTGCTTTGACGACTGAACACACAGCAACTTCTTTGCGATAAAACTCCAATCTCTTCTTCAGAGCTAAGTTCTTGCCGCGTAAATAGATAATGCAGCTATTTGTATCCAGCAAAAATCTCATATAATCGGTTGGCGATCGCCTTGTTCCGGTTGGGGATGGCGGATAAATGTTTCATCGTCAATACAGCCATAGTATTGCTCCAGGGAATTGTCTTCGTCTCCAGGGGTGCTTTCTAGTGTGGGTGTTGCCTCTGGAAAAGGCAGCGGAGTTGGCTGCAAAGATTCCACCAGGAGTTTGAGCAATGCCCAGCGATCGCCTAGAGGTAAATCTAAGACTTGTTTTTGCAATTGTTGGAAGGTCATAATGGTTAGCGATTATTGAAAGATTTGAGGTTTGATGGTAGCAACTCAAGTTTAGCAAATCTGGATTAAGCTCGATGGTAAGAGCGTGAAACGAAGCGATCGCGCTCCCAGCCTAGCCGACTGTGTTGTGTAAAGCGATCGCACCAGGAGTAGGTTGGGTGAACTCCGTAAACCCAACAAATCAGTAGGTTATATGAACCCAGGAAACCTGACAAAAACTTAATTACCCCCAGCCTAGCCGACTGTGTTGGGTTTCGCGATCGCTCCACCCAACCTACTAGAGTCCGACTGTGTTGTGTAAAGCGATCGCACCAGCCAACTACTAGAAAGTTGCGGCGGGGGATGGGTTGAGGGGTTGAGAAAGGGGGTTTCTGAGTTGCCGAATTAGTAGCAGGAAACCCCACATAGTTGAGTTATCTTTATGAAAACGGAAAAAGTGATAAACTAGACCAAAATGCCTAAATCATACTAATGCCCCGGAAGATTCGAGAGTTGAAAGCTCAAATTGCACAGTATGGCTTTGTTTACTTGCCTAAGCGCGGTAAGGGCAGCCATGAGCGTTGGCGACATCCTCTGATTGGAAAAACCCTGACCATTTCAGGTCAGGATGGAGATGATGTGCCCCGTTACCTAGAAAAACAACTGGAAAAACTGCTAACTGAACTGGAAGGGTTGAGAGAGGAGGAAGATTCATGAGTCGATACAGCATGATTGTTCAATGGTCTGATGAAGATGAGCTTTTCCTAGTCACCATTCCCGAGTTTTCTGAGCAGGTCGTGATGCCTTGTACTCACGGAAAAACTCGGGAAGAGGCAATCCGCAATGGGGAAGAAGTGATTGAAATGTATCTAGCAGCTTGGCAGGCGGAAGGTGAGGTCATTCCTCAACCGAAAACACTTGAGGTGGTTTGATGCTTTTGTCCCAACAGAGCCTATGCTGGATGCTGATGCTCTGATGTTTTCGGATTTTTTCGCCGACTTATCCGCCATATACCCCCTGCCAAGTTCCGGCAACTTTGAGTAAATCTGTGGCGGTTTTCCCTGGTTTTAGCGGGGGCAATTTTTGCCAGCCAGAGGATTGAGTAGGTTCGGAGGTTTCTAGGGAGTCGAGAAACTCACTAACGAGGGCAAGTCTTTCCGGTGAGAGGTTGTTGAGTTGGCTGGCGACTTTTTCGCGTAGTTGAGTTGTATTCATGGTTTTGTTGAGCCATTTAAGCTAATTATAGCACCAGGAGTAGGTTATGTGAACCCAGGAAACTCCACCAAAACTTAACCACTCCCAGCCTAGCCGACTGTGTTGGGTTTCGCGATCGCACCAGCCAACCTACTAGAGTCCGACTGTGTTGTGTAAAGCGATCGCTCCACCCAACCTACTAGAAAATGGCGGCGGGGGATGGGTTGAGGGGTTGAGAAAGGGGGTTTCTGAGGCAGATTTGGGTGAGGAGGCAAAGGTTATGGCAGAAACGGGGTTGATCAGATATCGATTAAGTTTCATTGACCATATTCAAAATCTGGTTGTATAAAGCCGAAGATACTCTAAACTCTGACGTAGCAATCAGAGCATCCATCAGAGGTTTGACCGCAGTAATTAAATTTTTCTGCTTGGCTTCAACCAGAATGCCTAGCAATCCAGTAATCTTGATGCCTAAACGGTCAGCCTCCGCTCGACCCCGACGCTCATCAATCAACAACAAATCTGCCTGAAGCTCTATGGCAAGAGCGATCGCCTCTGCCTCTCCCGGATCTAACCTTACCTCATTTTGAAGCTGTTCAACCACACTACGGTTAACTAATGCTCTGACTTTTAACCAGGCTGCACCTTGAACTTCCAGAGTTCCGGGTACGGGAGGGTCAATATCAACGAGTTCCCGATACACAGATTCAGGAATAGTCACTTGATGGTAAAGTTGAGACAGAAGTTTTAGGTGGTGAATTGCCGCCAGGTTAGTGATTACTGATGTATCACTAATGACAATCACAAGCGTCCCAACTCCCGTAAATTCTTGATATCTAAGGCAAAATCTTCCACATCGTAGGAGTAAAGCGGGATATCTCGTTGTTTCAGAAGTTGGCGAAAAGCACCGGATGGCATATCTGCCAATTTACTGGCATAGCCCAAGGTCAAACGCCCGGTTTGAAACAGGTGTAATGCTACTTCTTGGCGAAATTCGCTTGGGGTAAGCTGAGAGGCTTCCAGGATTTCGTCTGAGATGAGTACAGTCATAAGCAGTTGACTCTATCCCAATTGGGGCTGATTAATTTTATTCCTAATTGTAGCATATATTTCATGATTTAATATGACCAGGAGTAGGTTGGGTGAACCCAGGAAACCCCACCAAAACTTAACCACTCCCAGCCTAGCCGACTGTTTTGTGTAAAGCGATCGCACCAGGAGTAGGTTGGGTGAACTCCGTAAACCCAACAAATCAGTAGGTTATATGAACCCAGGAAACCTGACAAAAACTTAACCACTCCCAGCCTAGCCGACTGTGTTGGGTTTCGCGATCGCTCCACCCAACCTACTAGAGTCCGACTGTGTTGTGTCAAGCG